>CAZKCK010000001.1:0-87754 GCA_964550695.1 uncultured Bacteroidales bacterium
CCTATTCCATTATCAGTTAATTGAAGGACAATTTCTTTGCCGTGCAAGGTAACTTTAAGTTGAATGACTCCTGAAATTTGTTCCGGAATAGCCTGCATTGCATTTTTAAATAAATTTATTAAAACGCGGCTTATTTGGTTTTTATCACAGTAAATAACCCGTTCCGGTGAATTGTTTACGATCTGAAATGTTCCCTTAAAATCATTCAATACGATAGCCGAATTGTTGATTAGTTCAGCCAATAATTCATTTCGATAGTCAGATTCAGGGAGTTTGGTAAATTCGGAAAATGAGTTTGCCAATTGATTTAACGATTCAATTTGCTGAAAAAGAGATTCCGAAAAGGAAGTAAACTTTAACTCCCAATCAGGATCGTTTCTTCGGCGCGCGTGTATAAGAAACTGTAAACCAAGCTTTATTGGAGTAAGAGGGTTCTTTATTTCATGAGCTACCTGCCTGGCTACTTCCTTCCATGCTGATTCACGCTCCTTTTCTCTCAGCCTGACAACCGCATCCTCAAGTTGATCCACCATCGAATTGTATAACTTAATGAGCTGACCAATCTCATCTTTTCGGTTAAACGCTATTCGTGTATTGGCTTGTCCGATTTTTAGATCCGCAAAATATGCACTGATAATTCTTAGCGGCCTCACAAACTGATTTGTTATTACGAAAGCTAAAAGAATTGCCAGAATCGCCAGAAAAAGGAACACATTAAGGAATGTAGCCAGGTATTTGGAAACGTCTTTTTCAAATTCATTGTGCTTTGCGAAAAAAGGAACATTAACAATTCCAATTAGTTTATTGTTATGATTTACCAGTGGAACATACGCAGAATAATATTGCATTGCACCAATATTCTCCTTTACAACAAAAACAGACTCACTTTGATAACATATTTTCATATATGCTGTTGGACTAATAAGCCCCGACATAAAACCTAAATCAAACAACTCCGGTCTGGAGGTTGTAAACAACTCGCCTCGAATACTATAAATATGAATATCGGCAAAAAAAACATTTGCAAATTTTGTTAAATAATCACTTATAAATGCCTGATTATTAATAGATAAAGAGTCATAGTCCAGAATTTTATTCTGTATTTCCAGTTGAATTGAATGCACTTTATCTGAAATAAAATCACGATTTTTAGTATCGTAAAAATTCTTATAAAAATAAACTGTAAATATACCAATAACGAAAAAGCTAATTAAGGTTAATCCTATAAAATAAATTTGAATTCTATTGCTGAAAAAAACTATAAACTGCTTATTAACAATAAATTGATGAATTGCTTTAACGGATTGTATACATAAAAAAATAGTTGTCAAAAATAACCATAAATAAGAAAAAGATGAGAAAAAATCCAGAAGCACACTTTCATATCTACTTAGGATGAATGCACCACCATTAGCTGTTTTAAAAAGAAAATGATTGTAATTTTCCAAATTGAAAACAAATTCACTTTTCTCTGAAAAAGCAGCGTAATTGAATGATTGGGAATAGTTAAACTCTCCAATTTTTGCAATTAACCGTCCGTTTGAATATCTGGCAAAGGAGTATCCGGTTAAATCAATTTCACCAATGACGCCCCTATCCACAAATAGCTCTGGCAACGAAACATCATTGGATAACAACTTAGGAATGAACTCAATAAACAATGCTGTTTCATATTCGGTGTTTTCCCGAAATACGATCCTTGCAAGATAGCCATTAAGACATTGACCATAATCCAACGCCAAAAATGAAATGCTATCATCTTTATAACCTTGTTGTACAACCAGATCACTAAAATAATCAAAACAGTTATATTTATACGCCTCAGGTTTTACGTTAAGCACATCCCCGGGTTTACAAACAGTAACAGTTATTTTATATTGAGACCAATAACCATAAAAGTACTTTTTAATCAAGTACTTCGACAAAGAGTCAACATTTACACTATAAGACGATTCTGTAATGCTCTGTACCGAGGAATCTCTTAGAATAATTTGTTTTTGAAAATAAAAGTTGGCTGCAGCTATTGGGTCATCATTTCTGCTATTAACAGTATAAACAAGAAGTCTTCTATTAGAAAGTTCCTTATAACCAATTATATAAACCAAAAACGATGCAAAAAACAAACAGGTAAGTGTAATTATAAACGTAAAAAAAAGCACTTGTATGTTAGCAATTTGTCTTTTTCTCAGTAGATAAAATAGCAATATAAGAAAACACGGAAAAAGAAAATAAATCAAAAATTTTTCGTGATATATAATAGCAATCACACTAATGAAAATACCATAAAAAACAACGAACGATATAATTTGAGTCGACTTTGAGCAAAGCTGAATGTACAAAAATGTTCTGTAAGCTACTAAAATATAGCCAGTTAAAATAATCGAAATACAAATTATTCCAACCAAAGCCACCTCAGTAATCTGAAACGGATTGCTAAAACTAAAAACAAATGATGAATTAACAATTAAGTCATTCGCAAAAACTATTAGAACTGCCCAATAAATAAATCCTAAAAAAACCAAGAAAAAAGGTTTCCACACATAACCAATAAAAACATCCTTTATAACAGGAAAGAAAAACCTTAGCAAAATCAAAATTAATAGCAATAAAAATACACTATTAATGAAAGCGTAGCCCAATGAAGGTGACAGCCACCCTGAACCATAATATGCCGGCTGAAACAGAGGCTGGGTAAATAAGATACCGGGAAATTTAAAAAACACAAACACCAATCTAATTGCAAAAAGGAAACCAAGCGCAAAGTATCCCCGAAACTTAGAAGGAATAACCATTTTGCTATACACGAATGTAAGCACTATTTCTGCAAAGAAAATGATTGCTAAAAAGAAAAAAAAGCAGGCAATTAGGGTTTTTAAAACAGAGACTTCCCTGTCTATTACATAATTAACGCTAAACAAAAAACGTCCTGAACTATCTTTAATATTAAATAGCCCGGGATTTTCAGAAATTGATTTGATACCAAATGAGCTATAATTTAATCCAGCCCCATTTTGCATATATTTATTAGCAATTGAATACTGCTCATAAAACTTTTTCAGGAATATGGCAGTTATTGTATCGTCCTTTAAAATAACATGAGCCAAATAAACTCCGTCATTTGCAAAAACCCTTTGTGGCCTGTCCTTCATTTGTTCGTATTGCAAAACAATACGACTGGTGGTCCATGCGACAGGTTGATTGCGATTGTATATAAAAATATCAATACCCGATGCAGTCTGGCTATTAATGAAGCTAAATAATGAATCAGTAGGAAGTTCGTGGTTTAAATTTATTATGAGCTTTTTTGCAAATTGTTCAACATATGCTAAATCCAGCCTAATTTTTGTTTGAAGCTTATTATGATTTGTGTATGAATTATCAACCGGATAACGAAAAACTATTACAAATGCGATTGATGCGAAAATAAAACCACAATATAATCCATATCGTCTCAAACTTGTTAAAAAACGGCTATTCATAACATTTATAAGTATAATTACAGAAGCACTTGGTGTAAAAGTATTTGTATAAAAATACGATAATAAAAAACATATTTTTCATTCGAATACACAAATTTAAGTTTTGACAATCTACGGAAAGAAGCTACTTTTTCAGATAAATTAGAAGGTATGCAATGTCTGATGGCGATACCCCGCTTATTCTGGATGCCTGCCCAAGCGTGCCAGGCATAATTGCAGATAACTTTTGCCGAGCTTCAATAGTCAAAGACAACATCGAATTATAATTAAGATTTGAAGGAAGATTTAGATTATCAAATTTTTCCACCCTTTCTGCCAAATCTCGTTCTCTTTCAATGTAAGGTTTGTACTTGACTATAATTTCAGCCTCCAAAATAACTTCCTCCGAAAGAGCCTCTATTTTTGTAATATAGTCGTTAAACCCAGTAAAAGTGTTGATCAAATCTTTTATGCCGATCTCAGGACGTTGTAAGAACTGTGTAAGTCTTGTGTTTGTGCTGATATCCTTGTAGGAATCCATAAAAGCGATAATCAATCCTATTTGCTTCATTTTTTTTTGGAGTTGTTCCATTCTTTCCCTTGAAGCCAGTCCTATTGCATGGCTGCGGGGTGTAAGCCGGTAATCGGCATTATCCTGTCGCAACAATGTCCGGAATTCAGCTCTTGACGTAAACATACGGTAAGGCTCCTTAACATCTTTTGTAATAAGGTCATCAACCAAAACTCCAATATAGGATTCGTTTCTTGATAAGAAAAATGGAGATAAGTTATAAGCATGCAAATGGGCATTTATACCAGCGTAGAACCCCTGGCCTGCCGCTTCCTCGTAACCTGTAGTGCCATTAATTTGGCCAGCAAAGAATAAACCACTCACAAGTTTTGTCTCCAGCTTACTGTTCAATTGATCTGGGGGAAAATAATCATATTCTATTGCATATCCTGGTCTAAAAATACGCGAATTTTCAAAACCTGATATTTTTCTTAATGCAGCTACCTGAACATTGTCGGGCAACGAGGAAGAAAAGCCATTTATATAATATTCTATCGTATTCCAGCCTTCGGGTTCAACAAAAAGCTGATGCTCGCTTTTTTGACTAAATCGATCAATCTTATCTTCTATGGATGGACAATATCTGGGTCCGACACCTTGAATACGTCCAGTAAACATTGGTGATTGATTAAACCCGGTCCTGAGGAGATCATGCACATCCTGATTTGTATATGCCAAATAACACGCCCGTTGTTCCGACAATTGAGTTGTATCAAGAAATGACATCTTTCCCGGATTTTCATCCCCTTCCTGAATAATCAGTTTTGAAAAGTCTATTGAACGGCCATCAACCCTTACTGGCGTTCCCGTTTTCAATCTATCAGATCTAAATCCAATTTGTGTCAAATTCTCCGTAATTCCAACAGAGTTCTTTTCACCCATTCGGCCACCGGAAAAACTGTTCTCACCTACAAAGATTTTTCCATTCAGAAAAGTACCATTCGTTAAAATTACGGTCTTTGAATAAATCGTATAGCCCAAGCTGGTTTTCACCCCATAAACCTGGTAATCCTTTTGCAAAATCTCAATTACATTATCCTGTAAGAAATGCAAATTAGAAATTTTCTCCAATGCAATACGCCATTCCTGAGAAAATAGCATTCTGTCATTTTGAGCACGTGGACTCCACATTGCCGGTCCCTTTGATCTGTTTAGCATTCTGAATTGTATCATGCTTTTATCACTTACAATTCCGGTATAGCCACCCATAGCATCTATTTCCCGTACAATCTGCCCTTTTCCCACACCTCCAATTGATGGGTTACAAGACATCTGCCCCATAACCGCCATATTCATTGTGATAAGCAATACCTTTGACCCCAAATTAGCAGAAGCCGCACTTGCTTCACATCCAGCATGCCCGGCTCCAACCACAATAACATCATATTTTTCAAACATATTTACCCCCCCTCTTTAAATGTTTCACGTGAAACATTACTTTTAAGTTCCAAAAATTCTGCTATTAAGGCATTCTCTGCAACCCTCATGTTAGATTTCTCTAACTTCCGCTTATCATTGAATCCCAAAAGGTGTAATACACCATGGAAAATAACTCTAAGCAACTCTTTATCAACAGGTTCCTGAAATATTTTGCTATTTTCAATGACTCGCTCTACACTTATATAAATCTCTCCACTGATGAATTCCGCCTGATTGTTGTTAAAGGTAATAATATCTGTAAGCGTGTCATGCTTTAAAAATCGGATATTTATCTCCTGTACCTTCAAATCTGTTGTAAAAACATAGATAAGGTCACCAACTCTTTTGCCACTTCTCTCAATCACCTCATTTATAAAGGATGATAAAATCCGTCTATTTTTGAGCGGAAACGAAATATCATCGAAATAAAAGCGGACTTGTTTCATATATTATAATGAGTTGCTAAATTATTTATATTTAAATACTTATGTAGCAATTTAATTCGATTTAAAGCATTTTCATTTGTGAAAGAAAGAAACTCAAATTGCAATCTGATACTGCGCTGATTTTGGTTAATAAATAGTTTGTCACAAATTTTTTCAATCAGTTCTAACGTATCCTTTACCAATGATTTCTCATTTCCAAAAACCGAAAGCTTATTACAATTCTCAAGTTGAATTGAAAACTCAAGCCTGTTATTGCTACTGCTGATTCTGAATGTACATGATTCAACGTTTACACCGAAAAGGGCTGTAAGAAACTGGATATTACAAATTTCATTAAGGGCTAATGTGATGCACGAATAATATGTAGAAGAAATAAAAAAATAATTACATGTTTTATCAATCTCTGTTTCAATTTTCGCCCAGAAATCACTATCAGGTTTTCCGGTAAGTTCGGTATTTTGAAAGGTCTGCATAAAAATTAAGGTCTGTTTTTAAGCGTATAAGAAAATTTTCTATAATAGGTACGAAGCTTGATTGCTTCAGGTTTCAAAAACATCTTGTTTTCTTTTGTAAAAATTGCTTTATCTGTAAGCTTACCCTGGCCTTGCTCATATTGTAGCTCTTTGTACTCGGTTGATTTCCTTTGATTATCAATTTCCTGCGTTTTTTCAGCCTTCTCAGCCTCGAGCAGTCGGGTTTGAATCTCATTTTGCCTCTTTAACAAATCAGGACTAATTTTATTATTTACCAGGTCCTTTTCCACCTTTTCCATATCGCTTGCCGTTTGTTTCAACAATTCCTTTAACGTCTTATCACCAGCTTCCCCCTGCATTTCTTGCAAAGCCTTTCGTATTTCATACTGTTCAGCAGCCAACCTGGCCACAGCCTCGCTTCCACTTTTACCATCCTTATTGCTTTTTTGCTGCTTGCCCTCCTTTTGCTTTTGAGTACCCTGATTGACACTTTGCTGCATTTTGGTTAGATTGCTAAGCTTCATACCCGATTTTCCCTTTTTCTTCTTTTTGGGATTTGAACACATTCCACCCGATGAAGGCGATTTCATCCTTGAAAAATCTTCAAGATTTTCAGAAAGCATCAGGCTAATCTGGTTCATAACGCCGAGCGTGCGTTGTTGTTTATCCTCAACATCAGAAACATTTCGTTTGCGAAGCCCGTCAGCTATCAACCCCTTATAATCATCAATTTTGTTATTAGCATCAATATAGGGCTGAACATCAACACTTCCTGTTTTTAAAAAATTCAATAATGAATCTTTAAAAACTACAAATTGCTTCTCAAACGAATTCTGATTTACTAAAACAGCGGGATTGATAATGCTTTGTCGCTTTACAGCACTAAAATTCAAAAAATTGTCTTCCTGAAAAAAGCTGAGAGCGTTAGCGTGTTTTATAAGCTTTTTAAGCTTTTCTATATTTAACTCCAGTTCTTCTTTAAACATAGAGCTAAGCATGTTATTAAGCTCCGCTTTGGCCTGATCCATTTTTTTATCAACATCACCCGCTTTTTCCTGATCACTTTTCTCGTTACCCGAATCTTTATCTAATGACTGCTTTAAATCCTCCAGCGCTTTATCTGCAGAATTCGTCGCCTTTTCATCAATGTTCTTTTTGCTTAAATCATCAAAGTTTTGTTTCACATCATTCACAAGACTTTTCGCCTTATCAAATTGATTTTTAGTTTTTTCATCAGAATTACGTACTTCCGGGTCAGTTAATACCGCATTATTTTCCTGCTTTGCTCTATCAAGACTATCAATCATAGACTGCAGCTTTAGAGCCTGGTCAAGCTGCTTTAGAAGATTCTGCTGTTGTTCAAGCGCCATTTTTGCAAGATCCATCACCTTTTTCGCTTCATCTGCCTTCTTCTCTTTAAAGAAACCTTCCTTTTCAAGCTGCTCCATTTTCTTTCTTATCTCGTCAAGCAATTTATTCAAATTCTCTTCCTTACGATTAAGTAACTCTTTATCAACCGAATCCAGCTTTTGCAATTGCTCGAATTGATTCGCAATATCGTTAAGCTTCTTATTGTTTTGTTCAAGACTATTTATAAAATCCATTTGCAGTTTATTCTCCTTGCTAAGCTGCTCTATTGTACGATAATCTGAATTCAGTGAATCCTTTAATCCGGCAGATTTATCAGCTTTTTGCATTGCGTTTAAAGTCTTGCTCTGATTACTGGTCTTTGTAAGGTCATCTGCAAGATCTGACATATCCAATCCCAGATTTTTAGATACAGGCTTACTCAACATAAAAACCTGACTTAAAACGCTATCCTTCCGGAATGGATTTGAATCAAACACCAAAAATGCTGTATATATGGTATCTGTACCCTTTAGAAAATACCTGCCAAAATCACGTTGCAGTTTAAATTCCGCAGATTTCATTCCATTAATAACGACAAACTTACTAACCTTATCTATAATGTTCATTCTTTTATTAAAGATCAATAAATCAACCTTATTTAATGCCTGGTCATCATACACATTAACATTGAATGTTCGAGAATAAAACAAACTATCAGTACTTAAAGTCTGTGCATATATGCCCGGTCTTTCATCAACAATTGCCTTACTTGTAACTAACAAAGTATCAGCAACGTTGCTTTCACTACCATACAATAAAAATTTAATCTCCAGGTCATTGCCTGTAAAAACATTTATGGTAAATCCGGAAGATTTATTGCTGATAATATTGTACTGCACACCGGCAGTCTCTGGAACCAAAAAATTAACAGAGTCACAAAATTGGGTACTTAATGTAAATGTAAATTTGGTAAATGCGGGTACAACATAACTATACTTATTTATGAATAAATCAGATTTTAATCCCAAATAAGCAGGGTAGTCGAGATTGGCTCTGAATTCAGTAACAACAGGCTTTTTGATAACTTTAAGAAAAAATCCGGTACCTTCCGGATCATAATTAGTCCTAACATTAAAATTAATATTCCTATCAACTTTTTGAAAAACATATTTGAATACATTACCTTTTACACGGGTAGCATGAAATGAATTATTCCCATAGGTAACAAAAAGATCGCCTGCAAAAAAATCTCCCTTTGCCGTAATGGTAATTTCAAAGTCAGCGAATTGATTTGCAATAAGTTGTTGTGGATTAAGTTCATAAACACAAACCGGAGGCTTTACGAATGGCGTTTCATAATGAATAACCCGATTCAACGAATTATTAAACCGATAACTGTCAATAATATAAATGAAAAAATAAAAAGAAATAAAAACCATGAGAAAAACAAGCGGAAGTCGTAATCTTTTAAAATTAATATACCCCGAAAAATCAGCCTTTTCGATGATATGCTGCTTCTGGTCAGCAGCGGCAGTAGCCAGAAAACCAGTACCAAGGAACCGAAGTTCAAGATAATTCAGATAAATATCCTTCAAAGAGCTTTCTTCCTTTAAATTGTCACCAAATTTTCTGAGTCGGTTCAGATTAATTTTTTGACTGATTTTAATCAACAGATACGCATAGTAAATAACTAGTAACGCATTGAATATTAAGAATACAAAGAAAATACCTGTTTTTATAAAAGGTTTAAAATAATAGCGGTCCTCCAGGAAAAGAATTAGTAATACAAATATCAAATCAGATATTACTAAATACAAAAATCTTTTGCCAAAGATTAGCCAAAGATTTTTGTTATAATACTTTAAAAGATGTTGCGAAATTTTCATAAAAAATGAGCTCAGTACACTAGAACCCGCAAAGATAGTTATTAGTGTGTTTGCTTTGAATCAAATTCATACAAAACCAAATTTCATACGATCGTGTGCTGAATCTGAACATATGTAAAAGAAGCTAAAAATCTCGGCTTAATATTTTTAAAACCAGGTAGTAAGGCAATAAAGCGTTATAGTATACAGAAAACCAGAAACAAAGCATTTCTCCAAAAATCTGGCAGAATCAGGAAAAAATGGTACTTTTGCGGTCATATTTTCAGGAGAGGGCTAAGCTCTTGTAAATAAAATCAATACTACGTTAAATGCCGCTGGTTACTGCAAAGGATATAATAGGAATTATCAAGCCGTTGAAAAATCGGGGAGGAATGTGGATTGCCAAAAAAATTCTCCGATTACTCTCACTTGATAAAACCAACACGCTGTATGACAACCTTGTAGCATCAAAAAAGTCAGGGACAGAAGCTCTATCATTCCTACTCACCGAAAATTCAATACAGTATGACGTCAATCCGAAAGGTTTGCAAAACATACCTTTAACCGGACCCTTTATAACCATTTCAAACCATCCTTTTGGTTCTCTTGATGGAATCATACTCGCTCACGCGGTAGGGCAGGTTCGTCCGGATTATAAGCTTGTTGTTAATTTTCTGCTTTACAAAATTGAACCTATCAACTCATTTTTTATTCCGGTCAATCCCTTTGAAGAGCATAAAGATAAATTTAACAGTACAGGTGGTATCCGTCAAACAATTGCGCATGTACGAAACGGGAATGGTCTGGGATTATTCCCTGCCGGAGAGGTTTCAAGTGTAGCTATTAATTCATTTAAAATCAGTGATATCACCTGGCCTGACCAGATTGCCAAGCTGATACAAAATTTTAAAGTTCCCGTTATTCCTATATATTTTGAAGGTAAAAACTCCAGGCTTTTTTATTTTCTGGGTTTAATTCATCCCAGGTTTCGTACCATGCTTCTTGCTCACGAAATGTTTAACAAGACTGGAAAAAAAATCAACATTCAGATAGGAAAGCCGATAACACCGGAAACGCAAGCCTTATTTCCGGAACTTCATGAGTATAAAAATTACCTCCGGTCAAAAGTATATACCCGTAAGCTCGCTCTGACTTCCGGAGAAAACCCTTTGCACCAGCCCATAAAGTCAGATAAGGTGATAGAAGCAATTTCTCTGCCTGTTTTGAACGAAGAGCTGAATAAGCTATCGAAGTACCTGCTTTTCAGATTGAAAGATTATACTGTTTATTGTGTGCCAACAATCCTGATTCCCAATATCATGCAGGAAATAGGGCGTCTGCGTGAAATTACCTATCGCGAAGTTGGTGAGGGTACCAATAAATCTGTAGATATTGATAAGTACGATATACACTATCATCAGATGTTTATCTGGAACGAATCAGATAGCAGGATTGTTGGAGCATATCGTATTGGTTACGGGCGCGAACTTCTTAAAATCAATGGATTAAAAAGCTTTTACATTTACAGTCTTTTCCACATCAACCGTCCGCTTGAACCCCTGCTGAATGATGCCATTGAACTAGGCCGTTCGTTTGTGGTAAAAGAATACCAACGGAGAGCCACACCTTTGTTTCTTTTATGGAAAGCCCTTTTTGTGATTCTGGTGAAGGATGATTACCGCTATTTGATTGGCCCTGTTAGCATAAGTGGTAAATTCAGCAATACTGCCAAGGCTTTGGTAACCACCTTTCTACGTAGAAATTACTTTAACGAAGCCTACGCGCTTCATATAAAAAACAGAATTAATAAGACATTTATACTGCCTGAAGAAATTGATAAAGAGACTTTTTTAAAGGTTACTCAGAAGGATTTTGCAAAATTGGATGCCTTTATTCAGGATTTTGATCCGGAATACACTACACCCATTTTGATCAGACAGTATATCAGCTTATTAAAGACAGAAATAATTGGCTTCAATATAGATCCGGATTTCAATTATTGTCTTGATGCCTTGATGCTGATGGATATCAAAGCCACACCAAAAGCATTTATGGAATCACTATCAAAAGATTTAAAGGATTTATCAAAAGTTGAAAGCCTGCTTAGTGAATTAGAATAATTAATGAATATGTCTTTAGATAAATACAAAGTTTACCAGCAATTAAATTTACCGGGATTAAGCGATGAGATTCAGAAATTCTGGGATGATCATCATATTTTTGAAGAAAGTCTGAATCAGAAGAAAAACCATCCTCCGTATATTTTTTATGAAGGACCGCCATCAGCCAATGGAATGCCCGGAATACACCATGTAATGGCCCGGGCAATTAAAGATATTTTTTGCAGGTATAAGAGCATGAAGGGTTATTATGTAGCCCGGAAGGCCGGTTGGGATACGCATGGTTTACCTGTTGAAATTGGTGTTGAAAAAAAGCTTGGGATTACTAAAGAAGATATCGGAACTAAAATCACAATAGAAGAATACAATGCCGAATGCCGTAAAGAGGTGATGAAATACAAGGATCTTTGGGATGACCTCACCATTAAAATGGGCTATTGGGTTGATCTGGATGATCCGTATATCACTTTTGAGAATAAATACATTGAAACAATATGGTATTTACTGTCAAAACTTTATGAACGCGGGCTCCTTTACAAAGGTTATACAATTCAGCCCTTTTCACCAGCCGCCGGAACCGGACTAAGTACCCACGAATTAAATCAGCCGGGTTGCTACCGTATGGTAAAGGACAATACCCTGGTTGCACAGTTTAAGGTTGTTAAAAACGAACAGTCTGACTTTCTGTTCAAAGAAGTTGCGAATGAACTCTTCTTTCTGGCCTGGACAACAACACCCTGGACGTTACCCTCCAATACAGGTCTGGCTGTTGGAAAAAACATTGTTTACGCACTTGTTCAGACTTATAATCCATATACCTATCAACCAATTACAGTAATTCTTGCAAAAGAAACCTTGTCAAAATTCTTTGATCCGGCAAATGCTGGAATGGATCTTTCGGAATATGAACCCGGCAATAAGAAAATCCCTTATCGTATTCTTTCAGAATATACAGGCTCACAACTTATTGAAATAAATTTTGAACAGCTTCTCCCCTATTCACAGCCAACTGATGGAAACCCCTTCAGAGTTGTGACCGGTGATTTTGTTACTACAGAAGAAGGTACTGGTATTGTGCACATTGCGCCAAGTTTTGGTGCTGATGACTTCAGGGTTGGAAAACAGTATAACCTTGGTGCCCTCACACTCGTTGACCGTCAGGGCAGATTTACTTCAGAGATGGGTGAATTCGCAGGTCGTTTTGTGAAACCTGAATACGATCCGGAATACGATGCGAAGAATCCTAAAAATGTGGATATTGATATCATTGTAAAGCTTAAAAAGGAAAACAGGGCTTTCCGTTCCGAAAAATATGAACACTCCTACCCACATTGCTGGCGGACAGATAAGCCCATTCTTTACTATCCTCTCGACTCATGGTTCATAAAAACAACTGCTTTTAAGGATCAGTTGATTGAATTAAACAAAACCATACAATGGAAACCGGAGTCAACCGGAACCGGAAGGTTTGGAAACTGGCTTGAGAACCTGGTTGACTGGAACCTTTCCCGGTCGCGTTTCTGGGGTACTCCCCTACCCATCTGGCGCACTGAAGATGGGTCAGAGGAAATTTGCATTGGCTCGGTTGAGCAACTGCAAAATGAGATAAACAAATCTGTTTCAGCAGGTTTTATGATGAATAATCCGCTTGAGGGTTTTAATCCCGGTGATTTTTCAGCCATCAATTACAATAAATTTGACCTGCACAGGCCTATTGTTGATGAGATAATCCTTCAATCAGCCTCCGGTAAAAAAATGCTCCGCGAACCTGATCTTATCGATGTTTGGTTTGACTCCGGAGCCATGCCTTATGCACAATTCCATTATCCGTTCGAAAAATCTGATGAGTTGCAAGACTTCTTCCCGGCTGATTTCATTGCCGAGGGTGTTGACCAGACCCGCGGATGGTTCTATACACTGCATGCAATAGCAACGCTTGTTTTCGGATCTGTAGCATTCAAAACGGTTGTCGCCAATGGCCTGGTCCTCGACAAGGAAGGCAACAAAATGTCGAAACGCCTCGGAAATGCTGTTGATCCTTTTGAAACAATCAGCAAGTATGGTCCCGATGCAACACGCTGGTATATGATTACCAATTCCCAACCCTGGGATAACCTTAAGTTTGATATCAATGGTATAGCGGAAGTACAACGCAAATTTTTTGGTACCTTATACAATACTTACTCATTCTTTGCACTTTACGCCAACATTGATGGCTTCAGTTATTCAGAACCAGATCTGCCGATTGAAAAGCGACCGGAAATTGACCGGTGGATCCTTTCGGAGTTGAATACCCTGATAAAGCAGGTTGATGAAAGCTATTCGGAATATGAACCTACGCGTGCAGGGCGATTGATTTCCTGGTTTGTTGATGAGTATTTAAGTAACTGGTATGTAAGACTTTGTCGCAGAAGGTTTTGGAAAGGTGAATATACTGATGACAAAATTTCGGCTTATCAAACCCTCTACAGATGCCTAGAAGTACTTGCGCAACTGGCATCACCCATTGCACCTTTCTTCAGTGAAAGGCTGTTTGCTGACCTCAATTCGGTAACCGGTCGTTTTGCTGTAAAATCGGTACACATGACTGATTTTCCGGTAACTTGTGAAGCGCACATTGATTTAGCGCTGGAAAAAAGGATGGAGCTGGCCCAGAAAATTACCTCAATGGTGCTGGCCCTGCGCAAAAAAATGAACATTCGGGTACGTCAACCCCTCAACAAAATTATAATTCCGGCTGCAAGCCAATTGCTAATTGATCAGATTACGCAGGTTAGTTCGCTGATTGTTAGTGAACTGAATTTAAAAACGCTGGAATTTGTTTCTGAGGATAATAGCCTGTTGGTGAAAAAAATAAAGCCTGATTTTAAAAAACTCGGGCCCAAGTATGGCAAACTGATGAAAAGTATAGCTGCTTCAATAATGCAACTTTCACAAAATGAAATACGTGAACTTGAAGTCACCAATAATTTGATGATTGTTGTTGAAGGAACAGAAATAAATGTTTCGGCCGATGATTGTGAAATTTCAACCGACGATATCCCGGGTTGGGTTGTAAGTACGCAGGGTCAGCTCACCGTAGCCCTTGATGTAACGCTTACTCCGGAATTGCTTGAGGAAGGCTATACGCGTGATCTGGTGAACAGAATACAGAACCTTCGGAAAGACAGCAACTTTGATGTTACTGACCGGATACAGGTATCAATATGCAGTCATCCGGTCCTTGATTCTTGCATTAAAAACAATTATTCATACATTTGCTCGGAAACTTTGGCGAATTCAATTCACATTCTGAATTCTGCTGAAATCGCCGAAGGGTATGAGGAAACTGAAATATCAGATGATATTATAACTCGTATCAGAATTGTAAAAAATTGATTATTAACATTGATTGATTAACTTAAAACCAGCACCATGATAAACAAGGATGCCAGAAGCAAGACACGTTACTCTGATGAGGAACTTATTGAATTTAAACAAATTATACTTGAAAAGCTGGAAAAAGCAAAAAACGATCTTAAGCTTTTGACCGAAGCCTATACCAATACTGATGAACATGGCACCAACGATACTTCTCCAACCTTCAAAGTTTTGGAAGAAGGTTATCAGGTAATGTCGAAGGAGGAGAACGGTAAACTGGCTGCACGTCAGCACAAGTTTATTACTTCGCTCGAAAACGCACTCGTCCGGATCGAAAACAAGTCATACGGAATATGCCGTGAAACCGGAAATCTTATTCCCAAGGAAAGGCTAAGAAGTGTTCCGCATGCTACTTTAAGCATCGATGCAAAATTAAGTCAGAAAAGACGTGAAGGATAAAAACAGTTTAAAAACAAATAATCCCTTTCTTTTGTGAGGCCAAAACAAGCATCAATTCTGGCAATTTCAATAATAGCAACTATTATCATAATTGATCAGGTACTAAAGTTTTGGATCAAGACCAATATGTTCCTTGGGCAGGAAATACCTGTATTTGGCAATTGGTTTATTATCCATTTTACTGAAAATGAGGGTATGGCTTTTGGGTGGAGTTTTGGGGGCAATGCAGGAAAACTACTGCTTTCGATTTTCAGAATTGCTGCACTTTTCGCCATCGGCTATTACCTGATAAAAACCACCCGAAATAAACCCGGCAAAGCCCAGATTATTGTTTTGGCTTTGATTTTTGCCGGAGCTCTTGGTAATATCATCGACAGTTGCTTCTACGGCCTTATTTTTAATGAGAGCAGTTATTACCAGACAGCCGTACTTTTACCTGAAAATGGAGGTTATGCCCCGTTTTTATATGGAAAAGTAGTGGACATGCTTTATTTTCCAATCATAAATACCACATTGCCTGCCTGGTTTCCATTTGGCGGTGGTGAAGAATTCAGGTTTTTCAGACCTGTTTTTAACATTGCAGACTCCTCAATTTCAGTTGGAATTTTGATCATTTTACTCTTTCAGAAAAGAGTCTTTGCTAAGAATGAACAAAAGACGGTAACTGAAGGTTCTTAAACTTGATAATATAACCACTAAACGATACGTTCACTTTAGTACCAAAATACTATTTTTGCTACCCGATTTAAATTAAATACCCTATATGAAGGCATTAAAAAACGGAAAAATCTCCCAGATCATTGGTCCTGTAATAGATGTAACTTTCGATCAGGATTCTGATATGCCAGACATTTATGAAGCCCTTATCGTTAAAAGGGAAAATGGTGAAGAACTTGTTCTGGAATGTCAGCAGGATATCGGAGAATCAACAATCAGAACCATCTCGATGGACTCAACTGACGGTTTACGCCGTGGCATGCCTGTTACGGCTACCGGCAAACCCATTTCGATGCCGATTGGCGACGATATTAAAGGACGTTTATTCAATGTTATCGGCAACACCATCGACGGAATGCGTCCTGTTTCGGCTGCAAATTCATATCCGATTCACAGGGATCCCCCAAAATTCGAAAATCTGACCACAAACAGTGAAGTTCTGTTCACCGGGATTAAAGTAATCGACCTGATTGAGCCCTACTCAAAAGGTGGAAAAATTGGCCTCTTTGGTGGTGCCGGAGTTGGAAAAACGGTGATCATCATGGAATTGATCAATAACATTGCTAAAAAATACTCCGGTATGTCAGTATTTGGCGGTGTTGGTGAACGTACCCGTGAAGGAAACGACCTTCTGCGCGAAATGATTGAATCGGGTGTTATCCGTTATGGCGATGCTTTTAAAGAAAACATGGAAAAGGGAGGCTGGGATCTTTCTAAAGTTGACTATGATGAACTACTAAAATCACAGGCCACCATGGTTTTCGGGCAAATGAACGAGCCACCCGGAGCAAGGGCACGTGTAGCATTGTCAGGTCTTACACTGGCTGAATATTTCAGGGACGGTGACGAAAAATCAGGAGGAAAGGATATTCTGTTCTTTATTGACAATATATTCCGTTTTACCCAGGCAGGATCTGAAGTTTCGGCACTTTTAGGACGTATGCCATCAGCAGTTGGTTATCAGCCTACGCTGGCCACTGAAATGGGTATCATGCAGGAGCGCATTACCTCAACCAAGCGTGGTTCAATTACTTCTGTACAAGCCGTTTATGTACCTGCTGACGACCTTACCGACCCGGCACCTGCCACAACTTTTGCACATTTGGATGCTACAACGGTTTTGAACCGCAAAATATCAGAAATGGGTATTTATCCAGCCGTTGACCCACTCGATTCCACATCCAGGATATTAACACCTGAAGTAGTTGGAGATGAACACTATAACTGTGCACAACGTGTAAAGGAAATACTCCAGCGCAATAAGGAACTTCAGGATATCATCGCCATTCTGGGCATGGATGAACTTTCAGAAGAAGATAAACTTGTGGTGCATCGCGCACGCAGGGTTCAGCGCTTCCTCTCTCAGCCCTTCCATGTTGCTGAACAATTTACCGGGATTAAAGGTGTAATGGTTTCAATTGAAGATACGATTAAAGGTTTTAACATGATTATGGAAGGTGAAGTGGATGAATACCCCGAAGCCGCCTTTAACCTTGTAGGTACGATTGAAGAAGCGATTGAAAAAGGCAAAAAAATGCTTGTGCAGAGCCAGCAATAATACCGGTAATTATGAACGTTGAAATTATTACGCCCGAAACCACTGTATTTTCAGGAACAGAAATTAACCTGGTCCAATTGCCTGGTTTAGACGGCTCTTTTGAAATTCTCAACAACCATGCTCCACTTATTTCTGCGTTGAAACGAGGGAAGATTAAACTGATAAAGCAGGATAAATCAACTGAATTTTTTGAAATAAAAGGCGGAATGGTGGAAGTAACCAAAAATAAGGTTCTGATACTGGCTGAATAAACGCAGGAGGGTTCATCCCTCCTTTTTTTTTACCTGATGTTTTCCGTTTAAACAGTTTGCCCCCTATGGCATTTTTAACCCGTAAACCAAACCGCTTCACCTCCGTACGCTGCACATGCCAAATTCAACAATACTGGCAAAAGAAATCCGCCTTCACAATATTTTCTGATGGATATATGAGGTAATTAACCAAAAGTTATTAACTTTACTTTTCTTGAAAAATATGCCAATATTTGCTTGAATTGTTTTAAATCTGGAAATTATTTTATTCAAAATCAATACTATATGAAGGAGGAACTGTTCAACATACTCATTGTTGACGACAAACCCGAAAACCTTCTGACCCTGGAAAGCATTCTTGAGAGCCCGGAGTTAAATATTGTTAAGGCTTCATCTGGTAATGAGGCTCTTGCATTGATGTGGGAGCATGAGTTTTCACTTGTACTGATGGATGTTCAGATGCCGGAAATGGATGGATTTGAAACGGCCGAAATCATGCGCTCACGGGAAAAAACCAAATCAATCCCAATTATTTTTGTTACCGCAATCAACAAAGACCGAAAGAATATTTTCAGGGGTTACGATACCGGTGCTGTGGATTACCTTTATAAACCCCTTGATCTTGAGGTCTTACGAATAAAAATTAAAGCATTTCTGGAATTCTTTAAAAGTCAGGAGGCCCTGAAAAGGACATCGAGAAAACTAGCCCAGACAGTTGTTGAACTTGAGAAGGCTAAATTCACTGCCGAGGAAGCAACACGTGCCAAAAGCATGTTTCTGGCAAGCATGAGCCACGAAATCAGAACTCCCATGAACGGGATTATTGGTATGACTGAATTACTTATGCTCGACAACCTGACTCCGAACCAACGCGACAAAGTTCTGGCAATCAAAGAAAGTGGCGAATCATTACTGGATATCATTAACGACATCCTGGATATTTCAAAAATAGAAGCAGAAAAGGTAATCCTCGACAATGCGCCTTTTGACATACAGGATATCTGCATTCGTGCTTCTAAAATGTTGTCAATTAAAGCTTTTGAAAAGGGATTAGGACTCAGTTTTAACATCGATCCCACAATTCCTGAATTGATCGGCGATCCGGTACGTATCAGGCAAATATTGATAAACCTCATTGGAAATTCAATTAAATTTACACACAGCGGTTACATTGATATCGATATAACACAAACCAGAACCAACGAAGGAGTCAACCTTCAGCTTTCAGTGACCGATACAGGTATCGGAATTGCACCTGACCGGATTGGCCGTTTGTTTGAAAGCTATAACCAGGCCGACTCATCCATCAACAGCAATTATGGCGGAACCGGACTGGGACTTGCTATCTGCAAAAAACTTGTTCTGCTGATGAATGGCTATATAAAAGTTGATAGCTTTCCGGGTGCCGGAAGTTGTTTTACCATAAATATCCCTTTAAAGACCTCGGGAAACAAGACTTTTTGCCAGGAGCATCCTGAATTGAGCTCATCCTCTTACCTGATTATCGGACATGATTCAAAAGACAACCAATCCATAGTATCAAATCTTGAACAGGCCGGATCAGCTTGTTCACAATTATGCACATTGCCTGAAATTCAAAATATTGATATACAGAATTTTAATTATGTGATGATTGATTCGGATGACTTAGCCGTTAAAAAAACAGATGATCCGGGGTTAATTCTAAAAAATACGTCAAAGCACCTGATGAATCTGAAAATTATCCTGTTCGGAAAAGACCCAACAATAAAACATGCATCAGAATTTACAAATTCGGAATATATCGGGTTTATAAGCAAACCGATCATTATCAAAGAATTATATGGATTTATTCACAATACATCTAAACAAATAAACCAACCAACCGATCTTTCCGGCAAAGAAACATTGCTAAGTTCAAGACCACTACATATATTACTTGCTGAAGACCAGGTTATCAACAGAAAAATCGCTTCAGAGCTTCTGACCAAAAGAGGGTGGACGGTTGAGACCGCAGAAAACGGACTTATTGCAGTTGAAAAGTATCA
Source organism: uncultured Bacteroidales bacterium (assembly GCA_964550695.1). GTDB lineage: Bacteria > Bacteroidota > Bacteroidia > Bacteroidales > TTA-H9 > CAZKCK01. The sequence continues at coordinate 20,075 of CAZKCK010000001.1, forward strand.
AAACCATCACTTTGACCTTATCCTTATGGATGTTCAAATGCCAGTTCTTGACGGTTATGAGGCTACACAACGCATCAGGGAAATTGAAAAAACCACAGGTCTCCGTATTCCTATTCTTGCCATGACCGCCCATGCAATGGTTGGTGATGAAGAAAAGTCACTTGACAGCGGGATGGATGCACATATTACCAAACCTTTTAAGCCCGCAGATTTATACGCAACCATCGAGAAAGCCATAAAACACTAATCATATTGTTATGAAGTTTATTAAAAACCTGAAAATAAGACATAAACTCTATCTGATAACAGCCGTTTCTGTTATCAACATCCTGCTAGTGGGTATTACTGCAAATTATTTTTTTAAAACCAGTGACGTTGTGGCTTATATCCTGAAAGGCCACAGGCTGCATAATGTTAATTTTCACGCAGGTATACGTGACTTTTACAAATACCAGCTTACAAAGGATACCGTTGACCTGAACAATGCCATGGCCAAACTTGAGTATGCTGACAGGCTTTCGTACCTTTTTGGAAATATGAATATCATACCTTATCAGCAAACACATGCTGAATTTGAAAAGACATTGTACAATTCATTCGGCGAAGCATTTGGTTATGATTTTAATGCGGCCAGAATAACCGCGAGCCGTGTAAAACTGCTTCTTAAACTGAACAGCCCAAATTTCAACCAAAGCCTTGAAATTGCACGTGAAGTTAATAAACGAGGACGTGATGTAATGAAGTACATGAAAATGTACATGAAAACCCCTGATGACCAGGGTGTCAGGAAAAATCTTGATGAGGCCATAGCATCGGTTATCAGTTACGAAACCACATTTGCAAATGGGGTGAATGGAATCAATACTTATGTAATGAAGCTCCTATTAACCGGAATTCTGGTGATTGTTGTGTTACTGGGAGCCCTGACACTGATAACCAGTCTGTACGTAGCCAAACTAATCTCCAGGCCTGTGCTGACCATTGTTGATAGTTTTAAAAACCTTGCTGATGGCGATCTCTCTTCTGAATTACTAATCACATCAACCGATGAAATTGGTACGCTGGCCAAAGCCATCAATACAACCCTTAAGGTTCTCAAAGAAGTTACAAATCAGGCCAATAATATTGCAACCGGTGATTACAGTACTGTTATTAAACCCAGATCCGATAAAGACGTGCTGAGCATTGCCCTCAGCCATATGACAGAACAACTGCGCATGAACGCACTTACAATCGGACAGCAAAACTGGCTTAATGAAGGTCTGGGTACGCTGAATGACCTTACGCGCGGCGACAAAGAACTCAATAAAGTTACCAAGGAAGTAATTACATTTATCACAAAATCAGTCAATAGCAATGTGGGTTTATTGTATCTGAAAGACAATGATGGCATCCTGAACCTTGTTTCAACGTATGCTTATTACGACAGGCGTGGCAATTTCAGCAAGATAAAGCCAGGAGAAGGTATCATTGGTCAAACTGCAATTGAGCGTGAAATAATTGAATTCAAAGGGATTAAAGATGATGCTCCAACATTCAACAATGGCCTTCAGGAAGAAATCCCCACATTTATACTCACAGCTCCCCTGGTTTTTGAAGACGAACTTATTGGGGTGATACTGCTCGGAAAACAGGAAACGTTTAATGATATACAGAAACAATTTATCAGGACAGCTCTTGAAAATACTTCAATCTCAATAAACTCAACAATCACAAGATCAAAAATTGAATTACTGCTTCACCAAACGCAGGAACAGGCTGAAAAACTACAGGTTCAGCAGGAAGAATTGAGGCAGAGCAACGAGGAACTTGAAGAACAGACCCGGGCCTTGAAGGCATCAGAAGAAGCGCTACAGGCGCAACAGGAAGAATTGCGCGTGACCAATGAAGAACTTGAAGAGCGCACCAGAACCCTTGAAAAAGAAAGAGATACTATTTCCAAAAAAAATCAGGAACTGCGACTGATGCAGGAAGAAGTAGAGAAAAAGGCACGCGATCTCGAAACTGCCAGTAAATACAAATCAGAATTTCTGGCCAATATGAGTCACGAGCTCAGGACACCCCTCAACAGCATTCTGGTTTTGTCACAACTTCTTGCTGATAATAAAGCCGGGAATCTTCAGGAGAAACAAATAGAATTTGCTAAAACCATCAACTCCTCAGGTGCTGATCTGCTTTCACTCATCAACGACATCCTGGACCTTTCAAAAGTTGAATCGGGCCGTATTGATATACACCCCGAAAGAATCATTTTATCGGAAATTGCGGCCTGGACCGAAAAAATATTCTCGCCCATGGCGCTTGAAAAAAGCATTTCATACAATACAATTATCGATGAAAGCCTTCCGTCATTTATACTTTCGGACTATAAACGGCTTAGTCAGATCATTAAAAACCTGTTATCGAACGCAATCAAATTCACCGATAAGGGAGGCGTAACACTGAAAATTTCAAAACCTTTACCTGATACAAAATTCAGAAGAACCGGTTTCAATGCTGCCGAAACAATAGCCTTTACCATATCAGATACCGGAATAGGAATAGCCTCTGACAAACAACAGGTTATTTTTGAAGCCTTCCAGCAGGCTGATGGCACTACAAGCCGGAGGTATGGAGGCACAGGGCTCGGGCTTACCATTTCAAGAAGTTTTGCTCAAATCCTTGATGGTGAAATTCACCTGAACAGCAAGGTAGGGGAGGGGAGTTCATTTACACTTTTTATACCTTATGCTATTTCAGGTGCTGAATATATGGCAAATGAACCCATTATTGAAACAAAAGAAACAGGAATATCAACCACTTCTTTTCAAAGCAAGAAACCAATACAGGTATCTCAATCAATAACCGATGACCGCGATAACCTGCTGCCCGGAGACAGAACAATACTCATTATTGAGGATGATGTAAATTTCTCATCGGTATTGTGCAATCTGGCACGTGAAAAAGGCTTTAAATGCATTGTAGCCGATGAAGGTGAATCAGGGCTGCATTATGCTGATTTTTATAAACCCAGTGCCATCATCCTTGACATTGGCCTTCCGGGAATCGACGGGTATGAGGTTTTACGGCGTATCAAAGCAAATCCCGAAACAAGGCATATTCCGGTTCATTTCATGTCAGCAAGAGAAGAATCGAATGATGCATTGAAAATGGGCGCCATCGGATTTCTCTCAAAACCGGTAAGCCTCGAAAAACTCTCATCGGCATTTAAGCGTATTGAAGATTTTATTTCGAAGGAAGTAAAAAAACTACTGATTGTTGAAGACGATGCCAACATGCGCAAAAGTATTACCGAACTTATTGGCGACAAAGATGTGAATACAGTGGCAGTTGACAGTGGTGAAAAAGCCTATGAATTGCTGCTAAAAGAACAATTTGACTGCATCATTCTGGATTTGGGGCTCAAGGGCTCCAGTGGAATTGACATCCTGGAAAAAATCAGAAAAAACGATGCGATTTCCCATGTTCCGGTTGTTATTTATACGGGCAAGGACCTGAGCATTGAAGAAGAAACCATGCTTAAAAAGTATGCTGACAGTATCATTATCAAAGGAGCCAAATCACCAGAGCGGCTGCTTGCAGAAACTTCCCTCTTCCTGCACAGGGTTGAAGCCAATCTGCCGGGTGATCGCAAAAAACAGCTCGAAATGCTGCAGGACAAAGAAGATATTTTCAAGCAGAAAAAGATTCTTTTAGTTGACGATGACATGCGCAATGTATTTGCTTTATCGAGCGTACTTGAAGAAAAAGGAATGCACATTGTGGTTGGCCGTAACGGACGCGATGGACTTGAAAAACTGGCTAAAAATCCTGATATAAACCTCATCATTATGGACATTATGATGCCCGAAATGGATGGTTATGAGGCAATCAGAGAAATACGCAAAAATCCCCTTTCGCAAAAGTTACCGGTTATTGCGCTCACAGCCAAGGCAATGAAAGATGACCGTGAAAAATGTATTGCGGCCGGAGCCAATGACTATCTCACAAAACCGGTTGATACCGCAAGGCTATTATCACTGCTACGTGTTTGGTTATATAAATAAATACCGATGGACAATAAACCAAAAATACTGATTGTTGACGACAAAGAACAGAACCTGATTACCCTCGAAGCTGTATTGGGCGATTTTGAGGTAGAATTTATTCGGGCATTGTCAGGCAACGAAGCCCTGGCTCTCAGCCTTGAATCTGACTTTGCCCTGGCCATCATCGATATTCAGATGCCGGATATGGACGGCTATGAAACCGTAAAGCTGATGCGGCAGGTGAATCGCACAAAAAATCTGCCAATAATATATGTATCAGCAATTTACAAAGAGGAGTTTCATGTTGTAAAAGGCATTGAAGCCGGAGCTGTTGATTTTATTGTGAAGCCAATACTGCCTGAAATTCTGAGAGGTAAGGTTAAGGTTTTTCTAGAGCTTTACAGGCACAGGGTGAACCTTGAAGAGCTGGTTACCCAGCGCACCAATGAATTACAGCGTAAAAATGAACAGTTTCTGCACGAAAAGCAAAAAGCTGAAGCTGCAACCAATTCCAAATCAATGTTTCTGGCAAATATGAGCCACGAAATAAGGACTCCATTGAATGGGATTATCGGGATGGCAAATCTGCTTAAACGCACCGGATTAAATGCTGAGCAAAAGGAAATGCTGGATATCATTTCAATATCGAGCGATTACCTTTTAACGGTAATCAACGACATTCTCGATTTTTCTAAAATTGAATCCGGTCAGGTTGAACTTGAAAACATCCCTTTTAACCTGTTGGAAACCCTGAATGAAACCCTGACCATATTCATTCCACGTCTGCTTGATTCTCCTGTAAAAATGGAATTAAAACTATCACAGACGGTGCCAAAATATGTAAAGGGCGATCAGGTCAGGCTCAAACAAATCCTAAGCAATTTACTGGGAAATGCAGTAAAGTTTACCGAAAAAGGGCAAATCCTGCTCGAAGTCAGGTTACTGGAAGAAGGTGCTGATTATTTGAAACTGAAATTTGATGTAAAAGATACCGGTATCGGTATTGACGAAGACAACCTATCTAAACTCTTCAGGTCATTTTCACAGGCTGATGCATCAACTACCCGCAAGTACGGAGGAACAGGGCTCGGCCTTGCCATTAGTAAAAACCTTACTGAAATGATGGGTGGCAATATTGATGTTAAAAGTAAAAAAGGACAGGGTTCCGATTTCTTCTTTTCTATAAGATTTGACAAAATTACGGATGAAAATGAAATTCAGAGGTTAATAAAAGCCAAGCCTGACCTGCATGTGATTAACAATACAAAGAAAATACTGCTTGTTGAAGACAATGTTATCAACCAGAAAGTAGCTTCATACACACTTAAAAACCTGGGTTTTAATTACAGGATAGCGAATAACGGACGTATTGCTTTTGAACTGTACAAAGAAGAACCATTTGACATTATCCTGATGGATATACAAATGCCTGAAATGGATGGCATTGAAGCAACTCAGGCAATCAGGGCCTATGAAGCCGACATCAACTTAAAACCCGGTGTAACCATTATTGCCCTTACTGCCAATGCCATTAAAGAAGCCATTGATGAATACCTTAAAAAGGGAATGAATGGCTTTTTGCCAAAACCATTTAAACCAGAAGAACTTCTACGTTTAATTAACACGCTTTCAAATGAATAAAAACCAGGGACCAGAATTAAACCATGAAAATCTGAATATAGAAATAAAGCTTTTACTCGAAGCTTTGTATCTTAAATATGGTTATGATTTCAGGAGTTATTCACAGGCGCATATAAAACGCCGGTTGCTGCACCGTATGAACCTGAGCAACTGCAACAGCCTTTCTGAAATGCAATATAAAATATTGTATGATCAGGCATATGCCCAACAGGTATTATTTGATTTCTCAATAAACGTTACTGAAATGTTCCGTGATCCGGATTTTTACAAAGCTGTGAGAGAGCAGGTGGTTCCAATCCTGAAGACCTATCCGTTTATAAAAATCTGGCATGCAGGATGTTCAACGGGTGAGGAGGTCTACTCAATGGCCATTCTGTTAAAGGAAGAAGGTCTTTTTGAAAGATCGCAGATTTATGCTACCGACTTTAACCAGAAAGTACTGAAAACGGCAAAAGATGGCATTTTCCCGATTGATAAAATTAAAGAATACACTTACAATTATCAGAAAGCTGGCGGAAAAGAGTCATTTTCAAACTATTACGATGCGGATTACAATTCAGTGATCATCGATAAAAATTTAAAAAAGAATATCGTTTTTGCTGATCATAACCTCGTGACTGACAGTGTATTTGCTGAGGTTAATCTGGTTTTCTGCCGGAATGTGCTGATTTATTTTACCAAAGAACTTCAGGATAAGGTAATCCGGCTTTTTCTCGAAAGCCTGATTCCGGGTGGTGTTTTATGCCTTGGATCAAAAGAAAACATACAATTCTCTGAACATGGCAGTCATTTTTCAGTAATTAACCGTAACGAAAAGATTTTTAAAAAGGAATATTCTTACAAAAACACCCTGTGAAAAATAAAAATCAATACAAGGCTGTGGTCATTGGTGCATCGGCAGGAGGGCTTGATGCGCTTTCAAGGCTTTTGTCCGGAATTCCCGAAAGCTTTAAACTGCCTGTATTGATTGTTCAGCATTTGAGTCCGCATTCTGATAACTATCTGGCACAGCACCTTAATAACCTTTCGGCTTATACCGTGAAAGAAGCGGAAGAAAAGGAAACAATTTCGCAACATACAGCCTACATTGCTCCTCCCAACTACCATTTGCTGGTGGAAGATAATCTAACACTATCGCTGAGCGTGAGCGAAAAAGTAAACTATGCAAGACCCTCGCTTGATGTATTGTTTGAAACTGCTGCGTACGCCTATGGCAAAGGTCTGATATGCATTGTTCTCACCGGAGCCAATAACGATGGAAGTAAAGGAGCCCGTACGGTAAAAGATTTTGGTGGACTTGTAATTGTTCAGGATCCTGATACAGCTTATGTAAAAACAATGCCAGAGGCTGTAATAGCAATTGTAAAACCCGATTATATCCTTCCGATCGAAAAAATGCCGGAACTGCTTCTGAATCTGGTAAAATAAAATAAAGCCCTTTATGGGGGCTTCGTTTATCCTGAGGGTGGTGTCGGTTGGAATTGAACCAACGACACACGGATTTTCAGTCCGTTGCTCTACCAACTGAGCTACGACACCGTCACAATTGGAGGTGCAAAGATACATCTATTTTTTTTTGCTCCAAATTTTTTTTTTCACATCTTTAAGGGAAGCTTACTTTTGCAATGAAAATTATTTCTAATGATAAGTATCGCAATTGATTTGGGAAATACAAACCAGAAGGTGGCTCTGTACAACGGTGACCTGAATGTGGCAACGGGCATCTTTGCCCGGCTCTCACCTGCAATTCTTCAGAATTTCATTGATGAGCATTCTCCTAATTCCGGGCCACCAACATCAGCAATACTTGCAACGGTTGTTGATATTCAGGGAGAATTGCTGCAATATCTAAAAACCAACTTTCATTATTTTCAGTTGAATCCGGGCTTACCCTTACCTATTACCATTGCATACCAAACGCCACAAACACTTGGACCTGACAGAATTGCAGCAGCCGTTGCTGCAGGCAGCAGGGCCGGAGAATGTGCTTCGCTGTCAATAACTGCAGGTTCATGCATCATTTATGACTTTGTTGACCAACACAAAGTATATCATGGAGGTGCAATATCACCCGGTCTTGAAATGCGTATGAAGGCTCTGAATACTTTCAGCAACAAGTTGCCGTTAGTTACAGCACAGCCGTTTGATGAACTTATTGGGCGTACTACAAATGAATCAATTTTATCAGGGGTATTAAATGGAATTGCACATGAAATTGACGGTTTTATCGACAAATTCAGACTAAAATATCCTGAAATTATCGTATTTATGAGTGGTGGTGATCTTAATTATTTTGATAAACGACTAAAAAATAACATCTTTGCAGTCCCGAATCTTGTTCTTGAGGGACTTAATAAAATAATACTGTTTAATGAAAACCACCAACAGGTTTAGTTACTTTTTTGTTATCGGCTTTCTGCTTATTTATACCAACGCAGGATATAGCCAAACCAACTATAACTCAGCATATTCACATTATGGTATCGGAGATCTCTCAAACATAACTGATACACGGAGTTTTTCGATGGGTGGCATCAGTTATGGCCTCAGGGGATTCTACAACATCAACCATAAAAACCCGGCATCGTACACCTCTTTCGACTCCCTTTCTTTTGTATTTGAAGGCGGTATGTTTTCAAATTTTATCACACATAAAACAACTGCATTTTCGGAGCAGGCCTCCAATGCAGGGCTTTCGTACCTGACTTTCGGGTTTCCGGTAACACGTTGGATGAGTGCAAGTTTTGGTGTACTTCCATTCAGTACGGTAGGCTATAACATTTACGACAAGGAGGTGGATCCCGTTTTTGGCGATCTTAACCAGATTTATAGCGGCGATGGAGGTACTGTTCAGTATTATGTGGGAACGGGCTTTAAAATTAATAAACATCTTTCTTTGGGAATCAATGCCTGGTACCTGACAGGTAACCTCGAAAGTTCCAATATGCTGAATTTTGCCGATTCCAGTATGGCGCTTAATACACGGGTAACACAAAATATTCTGGTGGGTGATATAAACTTTACTGCTGGTATTCAATACAATACGATTATTGGTAAGGATCTGCGTTTCAATACTGGTTTTACCTATGGAAACGGTAAAGAAATGAGCGCTACCCGTGAATTACTGGTAGAAACACTATTTGGTGGAATCAATAATCAAAATGAGTATAACAAAGACACTATTTTATATGAAGCTCCGGTAGATGGTAAAATTAAACTTCCGATGGTACTTGGTGGAGGTTTTGTTTTCGAAAAACCGGAAAAATGGTTGATTGGTGCAGACATTGAATATGGCTTCTGGAAGGATTATGCCTCATTCGGCATAAATGATAGTCTCAAAAATTCCCTCAAAATAAGTGTTGGAACCGAAATTATCCCAAATGCCACAAGTATTTCCAAATACTGGCAAAAGATCAGGTATCGCGCAGGTTTCAGATATTCACAAAGTTATCTTGAACTCAAAAATACAAACATCAATGAGTTTGGCCTGAGTTTTGGTCTAGGGTTGCCAATTAAGCGTTTGGCCACAACCCTGAATTTTGGTCTTGAATTTGGAAAACGCGGAACGATTGAAAACAACCTGATTCAGGACAATTTTTTTCGCTTCCGTCTAGGTATCTCAATTACTGAACGATGGTTTGTAAAACGCAAATATAATTAATCACAGATAGACTCTTTAGAAATATGAATAAAATGAAAACACGAATTGCACTACTAAGTTTATTCTCAGTCATGTTACTGAGTATTCAAAAACCAGCGGTTTCACAGTCGAACCCATGCAATGGTCCCGGAAAATACGGTTCCGACAGTATTGCTTGCGTTACGAATCTCTCTCTTTACAAAGAATTCTACAAGCAGAAAAATTACAGCGATGCTTATCCATCGTGGCGGCTCATCATCCAAAACTGCCCCTGTGCAAAACTTGCGCCTTATGTTGATGGTGTTAAGATTATGGAAAACAGAGTGAAAAACACTACGGATCCTCAGTTACGTGAAAAAGTGATTGACACACTTCTATCAATTTATGACCTGCGGATAAAAAATTTCCCTATCAATCCGACCACAAAGAAGAATCAGGTTGGAGAAATTCTGACCAGAAAGGGAATGGATTGCTTCAGTTTCAGGCCTGATAACCCAAAACAAGCATTCGATATTCTTCAGGAAGCAATCAGGCTCGACAGCACCCATGTGATGGTTGAGGGCATTGTAACGATTATGCAGGTCGGCATAAAAATGGTAAATGACGGCAAAGCTGAGAAAACACTGGTAATTGATACGTATGATCAGTTGAGTGACCTTATCGAAAATAATATTAACTATTATGCCAATGATTCTGTAAATCAGTCAACCTACATTCAGGCCAGGGGAAACCTTGAATTTTTATTCGAACCATTTGCAACATGCGAAGATTTGGCAAATATTTATCAGGCAAAATTTGATCAGAACCCAAACGATCCAACCCTGTTGAAAAAAATTACAAAAATTCTCGACAAGAAAAAATGTACCGATACCCCGTTATTCTATGCTGCCACCGAAAACCTTCATAAACTTGAACCATCAGCTACTTCTGCATACCTGATGGCCCGTAAATATCTGAAGGAAGAAAAATATTCAACCGCGGCTGATTACCTGAAAGAAGCTATTAAACTATTTGGCCCTGAAGATATTGACAAAAAAGCAAAAGCATTCCTGCTTCTGGGTAATGTTTTTCTGGGTGAGAAAAATTATATTGCTGCAAAACAAAATGCCCTGAAAGTACTTGAACTGAAACCCAGTGATGGCAATGCATACATTCTGATTGGTGATGCATATGCTGCAGGTGCAGGTGCCTGTGGAGATAACGATTTAACAAAACGCGCTCCCTACTGGGCTTGTGTTGACAAATACCTGCAGGCCAAAAGAATTGACCCTTCTGTTGCACCTACTGCCGATAAGAGAATCAGTTCATACAGTGCTTCATTCCCTTCAGTCGAAACCACTTTCTTTTATGGTTTAAAACAAGGTGATAGCTACAAGGTTGAATGCTGGATTAATGAAAGCACCACTGTAAGAACCTCACGTTAAATAATATAGCCGGTGTTTCATCTAAAAACACGGAACCTGTTTTCAGCCATTGCCATAACTACGGTTATGGCAATGCTGTTTTCATGTGAAAACGATATAAAAACAATCAGGCAGTTTACTCAAACCGATACCCTGCCGGATGAAGTTATCCGTGATTTTGAAATGGTCTATACTGATTCCGGACAGACAACTTTCAAAATTAGCAGTCCAATACTCTATAGTTTCAATGGAACAGAACCCAAAATGATTTTTCCTCAGGGCCTTTTTGTACAGAGCTTTGACGGAAATAATAATTTAAAAACTTCATTAAAAGCTAATTACGGTATTAACTATCCTGAAAAAAAATTAATGGAAGTACGAAATAACGTAGTTGTTGAAAACACAGAAAAAGGCGAACAACTAAATACGGAGTTCCTGATCTGGAACCAACGGACAAAAAAAATATACACGGACGCATTTATCAAAATCAGAACTACCGACAAAATCCTATTTGGAAAAGGCCTGGAGGCTGATGAAGGATTCAGACGGAGGATTGTCAGGCAGATTTCGGGTGAAATTCTGGTAAATGCAGATGAATAAGTCGCTTATTCTATGATGAAATATTAATATAATTGGACGCATACATAACCATTATCACCTCTCTTGTTTTATCCGCACTGTTTTCGGGTAGTGAAATTGCCTTTTTAACCGCCAATAAACTTAAAATAGAACTCAGTAAAAATCAGGGAAATATCTCAGCCCGCATTCTTTCTGTCTTTGTTAACAGGCCTTCATCTTTATTAGGAACGGTTCTTCTCGGAAATAATATAGCCCTTGTGGTTTACGGTCTGGCGATTGAACCCGTACTGGATCATACAATCCGGATAAAATGGGGCTTTAACAACCTGAACGAAGTTGGAATTCTGATTATGCAGACCCTTATTTCAACACTCATTATTCTTTTTCTGGCTGAATTTCTCCCCAAAGCACTATTCAGGCGTAACCCCAACAAATTGCTCAGTTTCTTTGCTTTTCCGCTATACCTGGTGTATATCCTGCTTTACCCCATAGTTTATCTGTTTATAGGACTTTCAGAACTTATACTTTATTTGTTTTTGGGAAGCAAGCTCCCGAGGCACACTTATGAATACAGCCCGGTAGACCTTGACCACTTCATTCGAGAATTTACAGAATCAAAATCTTCTGACGATCTGGCTCAGGAAATACAGATGTTTCAAAATGTGCTTGATTTTAAAGAAATCAGATTGCGTGAATGTATGGTGCCCAGACCCGATATCATGGCCATTTCCCTGCTTACTCCGGTGAACGAAGCTATTCAGAAATTTATCGACACTGGTCATTCCAAAATATTGGTATTCAATGATAATATTGACGATATTATCGGTTATATCCACTCTTTTGATATGTTCAGTAACCCCACAGGAATTCAAAGTGTGATTAAACCTGTACTATTGGTTCCTGAAACCATGCTGGCCAACAAAGCGCTGAAAATGCTTATACAGGAGAAAAAAAGTGTGGCTTTGGTTATCGATGAATTTGGTGGTACTTCGGGGCTGGTAACTGTTGAAGACCTGATTGAAGAAATTTTCGGCGAAATAAACGATGAATTTGATATCAATAAAATCCTTGAAAAACAAATCAATGAACAGGAGTATATCTTTTCTGCACGTGCCGAGATAGATTATATTAACCAGAAATTCGGACTTAAACTTCCTGAATCTGAAGAATATGAAACTCTTGGAGGACTCATAATTCAGATACATGAAAGCATACCCGCCGTTGGTGATGAAATAGAAACCGAAGATTTTAAATTCAGGATCATACAATCCTCAGATAAAAAAATCGAAAAAGTTAAGCTTACGGTAAAATAAATTCAACATCAAACTTTAAATTGATTGCAGATGTAAAAGTTGAAATCTATAGCAATTTTTGCAAAATACTCATAATTAATACTATATAATTTATTCATACAAGAAAAGGTTACAAAGGAGCGTAAAATAATGGGCTGAAAAAATACATTGACCTGATTATCAAAAAATTTTGCCTGTTAAACATCTTATCGTAAATTTGCAGCCTTTATAAAATTAATAAAAATGGCGATTTTAGGAAACATTAGAAAACGTTCGGGACTAGCAGTAATTTTTGTTGGTGTGGCCATAGCAGCTTTTGTGCTGGGTGATATTGGAAAAAGAACCTGGAAAAAACAGCCTAGTTTAGGCATTGTGGCCGGTGAAAAAATTATTTACAAGGATTTTGAGCAAAAAGTTGAAGAAAACATTCAGTTTGCCAAACAGGGTCAAAAAAAGGAAAATCTTACTTCAGAAGAAGCATTTCAGGTAAGGCAAAATACCTGGAGCCAAAAGGTAAATGAGATCATTATGGATAAAGCATATAATGAACTTGGGCTCACAATTACCGAAGATGAACTCACTGACCAGATTCAGGGGCCAAATCCGCACAAATACATCATTTCAAATTTCAGCGACCCCAACACTGGGCAGTTTAGCCGTGAGTTACTCGTTAACTTTCTGCAGACGCTTGATAAACGTGAACCAGAGGTTAAAAAACAGGTCGAAAACCTGATCACTGCCATTAAAGCCGACAGGCTTAATGCAAAATACATGGCTTTGGTTGGTAAAGGGTATTATATGCCTAAAGCCCTTGTTCAGAAAGACTATCAACTGAAAAACGTTAAAGCTAAATTCAACTATGTGGCACAGAGCTTTACGCTTATTTCTGACAGTGCCGTTAAACTTACCGATAAAGATTATCAGGCTTACTTTGACAAGAACAAGCTAAATTATGAACAAGAGGAATCACGTGATATAGATTATGTAATTTATGATGTGATGCCATCAAACGAAGACCGCGAAGAAGCTGCCAGAACAATTGACAAACTTTATAAAGATATGCAGGTGGCCAATGATCTGGTTGATTTCGTTAACTTCAGCTCAGAAGAACGCTATGACAGTTCTTTCAGAAAAAAAGGAAGCCTTCCTGTCCAGATTGACTCCATAATGTTCAATTCGCCTGTTGGGACAATGGCCGGACCGATTCTTGACAATAACGTTTACACGGTTACCAAGCTGGTTGATGTTCAGACAAGGCCTGACTCACTGAAGGCCGCACACATACTGATTTCATATGCCAATGCTTATGGCGCACAAGACGTAAAACGCACCAAAGAACAAGCTAAAAAATTAGCTGACAGCATTTTTACTGCCGCCAAAAGTGATAAATTGAAATTTGATGCGCTTGTTGCCAAATACACCAATGATGCTACTACAAAAGATAAAAATGGCGACTTTGGCTGGTTTGCTGATGGAAACATGATTTATTCGCTTAACAAAGCAATACTTGATGGCAAAGTTGGTGATATTACACGATGTGAAAGTCCGCTCGGTTACCATATCATAAATGTTACGGGTAAAACCACACCTAACAAGAAAGTACGTGTTGCACTTGTAAAAATGACCATTAACCCAAGCACCAAAACCCGTCAGGATATTTATTCAAAGGCCAGTGCTTTTGCCGGACAGAACCGGACCACCGAGACTTTTAACAAAGCTGTGGCTGAACAGGGGCTGAACAAACGTACAAAAGAATTCACCGGTGCAATGGATATGGGTTTACCTGGAATTGAAACCGGCCGTGAAGTTGTCCGTTGGGCTTTTAGTCAGGAAGTTAAGGCTGGTGATGTTTCTGATGTAAAAGACATTGATGGAAAATATGTTATTGCCAATCTGAAAAAAGTAAAAGCCAAAGGGTTTGCTACTTTGGAAGACATCAAACAGAGCATTGAGCCGAATATCAAGAAAGAAAAGAAAATTGAGATGCTTGCCGAAAAAATGGCCGGTGCCGGAACAACCGATCTGGCTGCTTTGGCTCAGAAACTCAATGCACGCGTTGATACTGCTGCTGACATTACCTTCTTTACTTACAACCTGCCGGGAGCCGGACGTGAACCCAGATTGCTCGGTGAAATATTCTCAATGAATCGTGGCGAAACCTCCAAACCCATCAAAGGCGAAAATTTTGCTTTTGTTGTAAAGGTGAATGAATTTACTGATGCCCCGGCCAAAACTGATTTCACTGCCGAAGCCCGTCAGCTTGAAAACAGTTTCAACTCACGCATTTCCAACTCCATTTTCAGAACACTCGAAAAGTTGGCCAAAGTTGAAGATAACCGCGTTTTATTCTATTAGAATATACCCAACCCCATCTGAGCCGGCCCTTAAAGCCGGCTTTTTTTATGCCTTGTGCACAATTTATAGCGAAGAGGAATTGCCCGTTTCATGAATTAGGGATAATTTAGCTGTTCAATATCCAGATTTTGATACGACAGGAAACCATAGCCAAAATACTTGATGCTACGCGCATTGAAGAAGTAATAGGAGAATTTGTAAACCTGAAAAAGCGGGGAAGCAATTATACCGGACTGTGCCCTTTCCACAACGAAAAAACCCCATCCTTCTCAGTATCACCAGTAAAAGGTATCTACAAATGCTTTGGTTGCAGCGCTTCGGGTACAGCAGTTAAATTCATGATGGATCATGAGCACTATACTTATCCGGAAGCCCTGAAATACCTGGCCCGCAAATATAATATTGAAGTAGAGGAACAGGAGCAAACTGCCGAAGATATCAGGGCAGCAGGGGAGAAGGAAAGCCTGTTCAGTGTAAGCGCACTGGCTGCTGGATTCTTTAGTGAAACCCTCTGGGAAACCGAACAGGGCCGCTCTATTGCCCTTTCATACTTCGAGGAACGCGAATTTGATCATCAGACAATCAAGAAATTCGGGCTGGGCTTTGCCCCTGACAGTCGTGATGCTCTTTACAAATATGCCGCAACAAAAGGTTATAAACCCGAATATCTTGAAAAAGCAGGATTAACAATTGTAAAAGAAGATGCACACATTGACCGCTTCAGAAACCGTGTAATTTTCCCCATACATAACCTCTCAGGCCGTATAATTGGTTTTGGAGGCAGGATTCTGACAAAGGAAAAAAACCTCGCCAAATACATCAATTCGCCCGAATCAGAAATATACCATAAAAGCAATGTGCTGTATGGAATCTTTTTTGCCAAAAAAGACATTGCCGCACTCGACAATTGCTTTTTGGTTGAAGGTTATACCGATGTTATTTCGATGCATCAGGCCGGTATAAACAATGTGGTGGCATCATCTGGAACCTCACTTACTACTGAACAGATCAGACTGATAAAACGCTATACACCCAATATCACAATTCTGTACGATGGCGACATGGCGGGTATAAAAGCCTCATTCAGGGGAATTGATATGGTACTGCAGGAGGCTATGAATGTACGGATAGTGCTGTTTCCGGATGGTGAAGACCCCGATTCATTTGCACGCAAAAAGCGTCCGGAAGAGGTAAAAGAGTATATCAATAAGCAGGCTCATGACTTCATTGTATTCAAAACCAACCTGTTGCTGAAGGAGGCTGAAGGTGATCCGGTAAAAAGGGCTGGTCTTATCAAAGAGATTATTTCCTCCATTTCATTGATTCCGGATGCAATTATACGCGAAGAGTATATCCGTGAATGCTCGGCATTGATGGATGTTCGTGAACAAACCCTGATTTTTGAACTCAACAAACTACTCAGGAAAGGACTGAGAAAAGATGAACACACGGCCATTTCTGATAATATTCAGGATATACCTCCTATTGACCTGCCTGCTCAGAAAGAAGCTGAAACACTTTCTATACATGCTCAGGAAGCCAATATCATCAGGGTGCTGCTCAATTATGGCGAACTGGATTTCTCATTTCCAATTATTAAACCAAAGGGAATTGTTGAGGAGGTTCCTGTAAAAACTGCCTTTTTTATTGTAAATGAACTGCTTGAGGATGATTTCACATTTGAAAATCCGGTCTATCAAAAAATTTTCACTGAATATAAAGAAGCCTTTAAAAATGAATTGGTTCCGGGAGAACAATTTTTTATCAACCATCCGGTTCCTGAAATAGCCGACCTCACCATCAGTATTATTACTTCGCCTTTTCAACTGAGCCCCAATTGGTACGACCTAAAAGGGATTCATACACCGTCGGAAATTGAAAACCTTAAAGATCTGGTGATTAACTCTGTTTATACCCTAAAACTTAAAAAAGTTGAATTAATGATAGCGGAAATTCAGGAAGAAATAAAAATTGCAGAAGTTGATGATGCACTTATTCTGCTTAAAAAGCAAATGGATCTGATGTCGCTCAGGGAAGCTATTTCAAAACAACTCGGACGGAATATCCTTAATTGATTATAAGCTTCATTATCTGATGTTTAGTTTTTAAATAATAGGTACCTGCCGCAAGTTTATTCAGCAAAAATCTGATATTTACAGAACCCTGGGCCAAAACTTTGGCTGTAACCAGCTTTCCGGATTCATCAAATAATTCAACAATCACATCAGAGTTCAGCGCTGTCTTATACTTTAGGAATATCTCATCATGGGCTGGATTGGGATAAATACTAAATTCCTGTGCTTTGGCATTATCCAAAATTCCCCAACCCGGGCAATGCGTCATCATAATTCTGACAGAATCAGTAGCTTCACACCCAAATTCATTGCCAACAACCACTTTAAACCACCGGGATTCGCCAACAGGTACCGTTAAAGAATCAATTTCCAGAAACCGTCCGGTGCTTCCTGTATTCCAGGTGTACATCACCTGATCAGGTCCGGCATCCAGAATAATGGTCTGAAGCGTGCAAATGCTTGTATCAGGTCCCAGTTCTACAACCGGGAGCGGGTTGACGTTTACGGTAACTGAATCACACTGAGAAAAACCGCAGGCATTGGCCTTTACGGCATAAAACACGGTATTTGTTACCGGAGCCTGAACCGGTTGCGCGTATGATTGCCCAATGATTGCGCCATTACATGAACCGGTATACCAATAAATTGAATCAACTGACACCGAATCTGCTGAAAGTATAATTTGATTCACTGCCCCGAGGCAATATACCTGCGTACTGACGGTAAGATTTTGCGGGCTCAGAGGAGGATTTTGAATATACAGGATAAGTGAATCCATTGCGATCGCCATGTTGGTAATAGCCTTGATTTTTAGTGTCACGAAACCATTGGCTATATCCTGTGCTCCGGGAAAATAATCAGTTTCGGGAGATGACTGCTGGTTAAAAACACCATCACCTGTTGTTGACCACTGTATGGAAGAATAATTCTGTGCCATCGCATTCAGGTGAATTGAGTCCTGACCTGAACATATTCCGGTATCACCGCCGGCTTCAACAACCGGCAGATTGAACACAGGAAGTGATATATAATCAAGCCAGATTTTATCTACCCCGGCCGAAAAATATGAATCTTTTGAATATTGCCACCTGAGTGTGTGGTTCCCGGCCGGAACCATGTAACCAACACGTTTCCAGTCACGTATTCCTGACCATTTTCCCTTTCGTATGTTGTCAACATAAAACTCAAGCTGGTCATAATTTGATTCTGTAGACGTTTTATACCAGAAAGTTACAGAATCGTCGGAGGCAATGTCATAAGTCAGTTTCAGGACAGATTCTTCTTCATCGTCAATATCGCCGGAAGAAGCGCTCCATACCCCTTCGTAAGGAAGTGCCGGAGTGAGGCTGAAAAGTGAATTTCCGGATCTCATCCAGGGATATTTTGTAAACGTGTTGGTTTCCCAATCTTCAACAATTAATCCTACACGCGAAAAAAAGTTTTTTGATACATGGTGAAGTCCCGAGATTGCCCTGAACCGAAAAAGTAAATTAATGCCGTAAGGCGTATTGCCAGCCAGAGACACCTGAAAAAATGCTGTATCAGTCTGATTGCTAACGAGCTGTGGAAGAACAGAACTATCTTCCAGAATAATAAGTTCAGATGTTGAAGTTGTAAGAATATTCAAGACTTCGCCAAGCGGATAATCACCTGAATTTCTGATAATCAATCTGATTTCTGCTGTTTCACCCGGATCAAGAATTCTGTTGTTGTTTCCGGTAAAGTCATTGATGCTGTACGTTAAAATTTCTAATTGCGGAGCCATCACATCACATTGAAAATGGCTGTTCCATGTACTGTCACCATCCGTGGCCTTCAGGTCAAATCTCACTTTGATACCGTCAGGGATTGTATCCGAAACTTTAAGTGTAAAACCTTCTTCTTTGGTAACAGATTGTCCGGTAAGGAAATTCCCGTAAGGTTCAAGACTGTCAGTGATTACAATATATGGTGAACTGGTCGACAACCTGACCATTACATTCTGTGCATCCTCATCACCGATATTTTGCATTGAGATTGTAAAATGTACTGAATCACCGTTGCTTAATGTTTGCTGCAATGATGCATCGGCAGGCGTAATATCCACATTTTCATAAATCACATAAGGCTGATTGGGCGGCGGACCGGTTTCAAACGGACTGACATAGGCCAACGTTTTCCCTGAGCGGTTGTCGCTCCATACAGGATAAACCTTGCGATCATTGGCCGATATCCCAAGGTAATCGCCAAAATAGCCTCCTGCAAGCCCGGGAATAGGAGCGGGGGTAAAAGCAAAATCACTCACCCTGAAATCTTCCCAGTTTTGCCCTCCATCATATGAATTGGCAACATAAATTTCACATTGATCCGTTCCAACGTTGCGGTCATCAAAGAAAATCACACTCAGCGTACCTGTTACGGCATCGCAGGTTATCCAGGGCATAAAATGCTGTTTCCCGATTCCTGAAAGATCCTGGTTCACTTTAAGAGGTGTGCTCCATGAACTGCCGAGGTCCGTTGATTTTATCATGTACACATCCACATCCGGACCGGAATTGATGCCCGGAAAACCAAGATTATTCCATACAACATAAATGCTGCCCCGGTTCGGGCCATTGCTCAGGTCAACTGACATAGCAGGAAAGCCGCTTACACGCATATTTTTGGTTGTAAGAGAATTCCGCAAACCATTTATATTGAATATTATACGATACGCCTGATCAAACGTCTGACCTCCATCGAATGAACGGGCAAATCCGAGCGCGTTTTCATCTGCCGGCCAGTTATCATATATTGCCCACACAGCATACACTTCACCATTGGGTCCCGTCTGGACATTCACACCCTGATTGTGCTTCAACGCATTGGCACCATTGCTTATGCTCACGGGAACTGACCATGCCAATCCATTATTTACTGAGCGTGAAAGTTGAATCTGACCATCGTCTGTTCCACCAAAGCGCGTCCAGGCGGAATAAACATTTCCCCTGAACAGGCTAGATGGGCTGTTATCAACCCATAAGTGATTCTTATCAAGCAGGTTGGGATAACCGGTTACGCTTGCAAGCACCACATCGTCCCAGGTCAATCCACCATCATTTGAATGTGCAACTGACTGACCATAAAAGGCATTAATTTTACCCACATACATGGTACCGTTCATTGAAATTGCCGCCGCCGGATCTCCGCCATTGTCTTCACCTGCCCCATAAATACTGCCATCCCAGCTAGTACCGGCATCTTCAGAAACAAATCCATCGGCACCAAACATCATTTGTGCGGGGTAATCTGAACTGTTGTTTGAATTCAGTATACTGTCATTGTTGTTCGGGTGAACAAATACCGAGTTTTCACTTTGCGTTGTTTCTCCTCCTATCACCAAAACATCCGGCGAATCCTGAGGGACGCCGGTTCCTGTTTTTATCAGGCTGCCTTTGAAATCCACCTTTAAAGATGCATTATCTTGTGCAACAGCCACTTTATGCTGTTTGGCAAGTTGTCGCCAGTAAAACATATTATCAACCCGGTTATCATACAACCCTGAAGGATTTAACAATAAATTTAATTTTCTGTCGATACCATGATTCTGACTATAAACACTTTGGGTAATGATTAAGCCAAATATAATGACCGACGATATTATACGTAACAATGCTGACATAGCAATACGGGAGTTGATATTCAACGCTAAAAGTATAAAAAAAGCCGGGAGCGAACCCGGCTAATCATTCGAAACTTATTATTTACCTCACCAGCAGCATTTTGTGATGAATCGCAGAATGCTTTGTTTCAAGGCTCAGCACATACACCCCCTCAGGCTGGAGCTGCCCTGATGCATTGGTTCCATCCCAGGAAAAAGAATGGTTGCCGGATGTAAGCCGGGTATCAGTGATTAATTTTACCAGTTTACCATGAATATCATATACATTAAGCAATACATCGGTTGTTACTGTTAATCCAAACTTAATCAAAGTGGTTGATTGAAAAGGATTTGGTGAATTCTGCAACCAGGCAATTTCGGGATTTGAGATACCAACACCAGAATTAACTTCAAAATATACCATCACAGTATCGGTTGGTCTGTCGGGGTCGTTTGAATACACAAACACTTTACCACTGTAAGTTCCAACTGCCAGTGAGGCTGCATTAAGAATGAGCGGAATCTGGGTATTTGCGCCCGGACTGAGAATTCCACCACTATTTTGCGATACCAGCCATGAGGCAGAAAGCGGGTCAATTTCAACAGTATAAATCAAATCTGCAAATCCTGTATTCTCGACAGTAAAATCAGCATTTACTGAATTTCCGGTAGCTGCTGAAGTGTCAATTGCATGCTGATCAATGCCAATATGCGGGTAAATGCCTGCGCCAACAGTGAAAACATGCGGATCAGCTTCACCAATATACGGATGAAACATAACTCTTCCGCTTTGGTCCTTGGCTTTAAGATAATAGGAAACCGTACTTCCCTGAGATTGTCGTGGAATGGTACCGGTATAGGTTTTTTCGCCTGTCAGGAACAATGGAAGTTCCTGGTAACTACCATTGTTTACTTTATAATAAACAAGGGTTGAATCTGGGACGATTGCAGAGCCGCTAACCGGAACAATCAGTGCGGTAATTAAATAATCTTCATCAGCAGGTTTTTGTGTAAGGATGGGAAAATGTTTAACGAACAGCATGCCCTTGTCGGCCATTTCATGTGTACGGCAATGCAATGCATCAGTCGATTCCCAGGGTGTAGTAGGATTTTCATACATTCCCACAATTTCATACCCGGGCATTGCAGATTGATACACCTGAAGCGCCTGATTATCGAGACTTGTACTACCAGTTATTGGAACAAATACTTTTTTATCAAGGATGTAAGAATTGGTATAAGGCTCATCATTTGGTGTATTAACCCTAAAAACCTGAAAATTAATTCCGTATCCACTCACTGTGTTTTGCCAGAAAGCGGCTGCGGCTTCTATCAGACTATATTGCGGGTGTGTGGAAGGAACCTGCCTGACAAGGATTTTATCCACATCAAGAAATTTGCTCCAGCAGTCAATATGATCAATATAAGTTCCATTGGGATCAGGTCTGATAAAATAATTATCTATTCCAAGGAAATCCTTCATTTTCTGATTAATATCCGCCACAGTCTGTGTAGGGTTTTCAACAACAACAAGGTCAGTTGAGGAAGCGTTGCCCATACCATCGCACATATAATTGCCGCCGGTATGAATCACATTCATTCCATAAAGCGGTACATTCATAAACTGGGCAACTTTAATCGGAATATCATCATCCTGAGGACGCGACGGCCGGTTATACGGAAAATCGGAAACGGCCACTGTATAATTGCTGTCGAGAATGAACCAGGGGCCGTAATCACGCGTCCAATAGCTGTTTGAGGGTGCAATCAGAAAATCGCAGTTGGCTGTATTTACACCGTTGCTGGTGTATTGATTTAATACTGTGGTTTGTTGTGCAGAACTGGCAACAATGGTAGTAACCCTTGCGCTTTTGGCCATTTCTTTGATAAGCGTAATGGGTATTCCGAAAGGATACCTGACCAGCGCTCCCTGAGCATGGTTAAACTCAGCAAGATTTACAACCGGTGCCGCAGGTGGGTCGGTAGGCGTAAAACCCTTTACTGATTTTTGCCATGCAAGCAATTCCTGAGGCGATAAAACCTGTTCAGAAATAATACTTCTATTTTTAATGGGTTCCTGAGTGAAAGCTGCAGGCAGATAAATAAGCAGACCAATAAACAGGAGGAGACGTCTGGTTGTCATAAGATGGTTGTTTGGATAAAAAAAATGGTAAATGCTTGAATAATGGGATAAACAGGATGCAAAAATAATAAAGTTTACACCGGTAACTGAAAATTGAAAAACCAATTCATACCTTCTGTAAGAATCAAAACAAAAGATGTAACTATCTTTGATGCTTCACTCAATGAATTGGAACTATATGGAAATACTACACGAATGCATTGACGGACTGAATATTGCAGTCACTATAAGCAATAATAATGCTGATATCACCTATATGAATGCAAAATCAAAGGCAACTTTTGCTAAATATGGTGAAACCCTTATCAATCAAAGCCTTTATAATTGTCATGGGGATGAATCTTCACGAAAAATCAGGGAAATGCTCGAGAATGGCACAGAAAATATATATACGATTGAAAAAAACGGGGTCAAAAAAATGATTGTTCAGATGCCGTGGAAACATGATGGCAAAATTGAAGGACTGGTGGAGCTTTCGATAGAAATCCCATTTGAAATGCCTCATTTTGTTAGAAAATGATTCACAATGTGTTTTACTAAGCACATCATTTTCAATTATTTAATAAAACAACAATTTATCATAGCGGTTAAGCGTTAATTTACTGATAGTTGATACAAGCCCTTGCAAAAGGTTTTGTATATTTTTGTAAAATCCGTAATTGTACCAAATCAGTCAGGTTTTAGTAATCTGCCCTGATCTGTTGGTATACAGCGCCATGTTCAACTATTTTATACTTCTGAGCAGGAGTGGATTAGAAGTTGTATGGCTAAAAAAATTACATATTTAAGCAGAATCACACAGAATGTTTATTAATAAATACAACATGTTAAATTTTAAAAGGTTATGCCTTACTGTTACAATAACAATAAGCTTAACTACCTTGTTTTCACAGACTGAGACAGTAACTGACCCGATACCGGTGAGCGATTCGGCCCAGGAATTTGGTTTTTTTCAGAAGCCCAAAATCAATAACAATGATCTGATAACAGATTCCCCAATAGTTGCAGCACTTGATAGTGTGGCCAATATTAAATTTTTCCAGGATTTCTATTTAAACCTGGATCCAACCCTGCTGAATGTTTTCAGGTTTCCGGTAGATTTTGTTCCTACCTATCCCGACTCGGTATACATTGATCGTATCAAAAAACTGGATGCTCAGACTCCAATCGATCTAACATTTAATCAACACGTTAAGGATTTTATTAACCTATATGCCTTCAGAAAACGCAATCTGACTTCCAGGGTACTTGGTCTTTCATATATCTATTTTCCCTTATACGAAGAAATGCTCGACAAATATGATATGCCCCTTGAGCTCAAATATCTTTCGGTAATTGAATCGGCTCTCAACCCTGTAGCAGGCTCACCCGTGGGTGCCAAAGGGCTTTGGCAGTTTATGTACGGCACCGGTAAGGTATATGGCTTAACAGCAACCTCATACATTGATGACCGGTTTGACCCTTACATGGCAACCGATGCAGCATGCCGGCACATGAAGGATCTTTATGACATTTATGGAGATTGGTTTCTTGTATTGGCAGCGTATAATTCGGGAGCCGGGAATGTAAACAAAGCGATCCGCAGGGCAGGAGGGACCAAAAATTATTGGGCTATCTGGCCTTTTCTCCCAAAAGAAACCAGGGGATATGTTCCGGCATTTATAGCCGTAACCTATGTGATGAATTATTCAAAAGAACACAACCTGTATCCGCTGAACCCCGGTATCCTGTACAATGGCATTGATACAGTAATTGTAAAGCAGCCAGTTTCCTTTGAGCAAATCAACGAAAAACTTGGAATCTCGATGGATGAACTAAAATTTCTAAACCCGCTTTACAAACTTGGTGTAATACCGTCCACACCAGAAAAGCAATACTTCCTGCGGTTACCCCGCGAATACATTGGCTTGTTCATCAACAACGAAGTTGCACTTTACAACTACAAAACTTCCAAAGGCATTGAAAAAGAAAAACTTCTGGAGCAGATAAAACTTGCAAAGGAACAAGTGGTGCATATAGTTAAGAAAGGAGAAACACTGGCATCCATTGCTAAAAAGTACAATGTTACAACCGGCGATATTAAACGATGGAATAACCTGAAAAAAAATTACGTAAACCGCAAAAAACATTTGACCATCTATCCGGGCTCAAAATCCGACCGCAGCACAACACCTGCTAATGAGAAAGCTGAAACACCTGAAAAGAAACGCAATCAGGAAAACAGTACAAAAGAAGAAAATACATATCATGTTGTTGCATCTGGTGAAACACTTTTAAAGATATCTAAACAATACGGCTGCTCTATCGATGATTTGAAAAAATGGAATAACTTGTCGGGATCAACCATCAATGTAAAACAAAAGCTATTGGTAAAAGAATCGACAGGAATCAGCGAATCTGTTCAGAAACAGGATACTACTGTTGTCAAGTCATCAAAACGCAATAAAACCAGAATGTACACCGTAAAAGACGGGGATACACTGTGGGAAATTGCTGAGAAATTTGATGGCGTAACCGTGGATCAGATAAAAAAATTGAATAAAATGAAATCGACCAGTCTCCGGGCCGGACAAAAAATAAAGATACCGGCTACGAATTAATAATACATTAAAAATCAATTGATTATGAAACAAAAAATCTATATTGGTTTCATTCTGCTGACACTCTTTTTCAGTTATTCATGCAATGACGAAAACCGGGGATTACCCAATGCTACCGGTGGAATCTG
Organism: uncultured Bacteroidales bacterium; assembly: GCA_964550695.1. Classification (GTDB taxonomy): domain Bacteria; phylum Bacteroidota; class Bacteroidia; order Bacteroidales; family TTA-H9; genus CAZKCK01. The sequence continues at coordinate 45,578 of CAZKCK010000001.1, forward strand.
TGAAATTATGCTGGTAACTGACAATGAAGCACAATTAAAGGGTGATATTGGTGACACCATCAATCACTTTTTTAATCAATTTTTACCAGGTATGCCCATGCCTGAAGAGTCGTTCACCTCTTCAACAACTACCATCGGATTTTTTAATAATAACTCGATGCTCAGAACACATCATGCCATTCTGATTGTAAATATTAATCCAAAAGCTGCTAAAAATATGGTTGAAGCACGTACCGATTTATGGGCTAAACCACAGAAAGTGGTAAAAATAACAGCTACTTCCGACACTGCATTTTACCGCTTGTTCACTGAGTATTATCCCTCACTGTTCCGCTTGTTCAGAAATGTTGAAAAACAAAGAATGGTAAAAATGTTTTCAACTTCGCCCGCAAAACCAATAGTTGAAAAACTGAAGCAGAGTTATGGTATTGAAATGCTGGTACCAGGAGGTTTTGCAGAATCGGTAAGCAACAAAAATTTTTACTGGATAAGGCAAAAAATACATCGCACCAAGCAGGATACTGAACTGGGCTTTCTGATTTATTTCAGAAACTATACTGATACTGCTGATTTAAGTTCAGCCCGTATTATTCAACTGCGTGATTCAATTGTCAGAAAATATATTCCAGGCCCTACTGAAGGATCATACATGACCACTTCAACCGAAGTGGTTCTTCCGGAATTTAAAAGAACGGCTGATTTCTCAACAGGTCTGGCCATTGAAACAAGAGGATTGTGGAAAGTAGTCCATGATTTTATGGGAGGCCCTTTTGTAAGTTACACATTTATTGATAAATACCGAAACAGAATTGTAACTGCTGAAGGTTACCTGTACAGTCCGGGAACTGAACAGCGAAAATTTGTTTTACAGATTGAAACAATACTCAATTCAATTAAAGTAGTTGATCCGCAATCAGATAATATTAATTAAATGAATAAACACTATTTCAGGCTGTTGGTTATATTACTGGTAAGTTGTCCGGTACTGCTTTCAGCTCAAAGCAAGCTATTCACACCCGAAGATGCTTCATACAACAACCCTGCACTTTATGCAAAAGGTCTGCAGAACCTGCAATGGATAGGTGAAACCAATGAGTTTACCTTCATCGCCAAAAACTGCCTCGTAAAAGGATCGGCAACATCACCTGTACGTGACACAATATTAAGATTGACGCAACTCAATGATTTGCTGGTACAGCAAGGGTTGAAAGCCTCCAAGAGCTTTCCTTCAGTGAAATGGATTGATGCTGCACATTTTTCGGTTACACGTTCAAATACGATCTTTGTGTTTGATAAGACGGCCAATAAACTTGAAAAAGTGAACTCCTATCCTGAAGACGCAGAAAATGTGGATGTTGATCCAAAAACATTTAATGTTGCCTTTACACGTTCCAACAATTTATTTATTTCGGTAAATAACAAAGAACAAGCAGTTTCAACCGAAAGCAATAAAGAAATTCTATTTGGTTCTGAGCGCGTTCATCGCAATGAGTTTGGAATCACAAAAGGCACTTTCTGGTCAACGGATGGTAAAATGCTGGCTTTTTACCGCATGGATGAAACCATGGTTACCAACTATCCGCTTGTTGATATTACGACGCGTATTGCTGAGGTTAAAAATTCAAAATATCCTATGGCCGGAATGACCAGTCATCAGGTTACTGTTGGAGTATATAATACCGAAAGCGGTGAAGTTATCTATTTAAAAACCGGTGAGCCGGCTGAACAGTATCTTACCAATATTACCTGGGACCCTAAAAGTGAACATGTATATATTGCAGTTTTAAACCGTGGCCAGAACCATATGAAACTTAATAAATACAGTGTAAAAACCGGTGAACTTGTTAAAACGCTTTTTGAAGAAACCAGTGAAAGATACGTGGAACCGGAAAACGAACCGGAATTTCTTCCTTCTGATCCGGCCAGGTTTGTATGGTTAAGTGAACGTGATGGTTATAAACATATGTATCTGTACGATACAGCCGGAAATTTGCTGAAGCAGGTTACAAAAGGTGAATGGATGGTGAATCAGATCACAGGATTCAGTTCAAAACCCGACCTTATTTATTTCAATGCTACCAAAGACAGTCCGCTGCAAAACAACATTTATACAGTAGATATCAGGAAGACTGTGATAACAAGGCTTACGCCCGAACATGGTACACATACAGGTTATCCGGGATTCAACGGAAAATACTTCATCGACAGCTATTCAAGCACTGATATAGCACGCCGGGTTTTGCTGTATGACAACAAAGGTAAAATGCTGCAGGAATTGCTCGAAAACAAGAATCCGGTTGCTGAGTACAAAATGCCGGTGACATCTGTTTTTACGATTAAAAATACTGAAGGAACCGATCTGTACTGCCGCATGATAACCCCGCCGGACTTTGACAACACGAAAAAATATCCTGTTATTGTATATGTTTATGGAGGACCCCATGCCCAACTGATTAACGATTCATGGCTTTCAGGAGCAGGCATATATCTGAATTATCTTGCTCAGAAGGGTTATGTTGTTTTTACACTTGATAACAGGGGTTCTGCCAACCGTGGTTTTGAATTTGAAAGTATAATTCACCGCAATTGTGGGAAATATGAGGTTGAAGATCAAATGGCTGGCATAGCATATCTTAAAACTCTGCCCTACATCGATGCAGAACGGATTGGTGTGGACGGATGGAGTTACGGTGGATTTATGACAATAAACCTTTTGCTCGAAAATCCGGGTGTGTTTAAAGCGGGTTGTGCAGGTGGACCGGTTTGTGACTGGAAGTATTACGAAGTAATGTATGGCGAACGTTATATGGATACCCCGGAAGAAAATCCCGATGGTTTTAAAAATGCGAGCCTGATTGAAAAAGCAGATAAACTTAAAGACAAACTAATGATTATACATTGTACGACCGACCCGGTTGTGGTGTGGCAAAACAGTCTTTCGTTTGTTCAAAAATGTATAGAAAACGGACAACTAATTGATTACTTTGTATATCCGGGTCATGATCACAATGTGGGAGGTCCTGACCGGGCACACCTGATCCGTAAAATTGAAGAATATTTCAACCGTAACCTATAAAGTGAAAAAGCTGCCCCAATCAGGCAGCTTCTTTTTTTCATGAGCCACTCATGGGACTCGAACCCACGACCCGCGCATTACGAATGCGCTGCTCTACCGACTGAGCTAAAGTGGCAAACGCGGCTGCAAATATACAAATTTCAGCATTTACCGCATTAAATGTCTTATACCAGTCCTAGTTTACGTGAGATTTCGAGCATTCGTACAATTGGTTTCCTGGCTTCGTCCATCAAAAATGCATCAAGGATTATTTCCGGAGATTCATTTTTAAGGCATAACCAGAGCTTCTCAAGGGTGTTCAGTTTCATGTAAGGGCAATCATTGCACGAACAGGTTTCGTTGGCAGGAACAACCAGAAACTGCTTCTGAGGTGATTCTTTTTTCATCTGAAACAGTATGCCGGTTTCAGAAGCGATAATATATTTCTGACCAGCATCGGTTTTTGTAAACTTTATCATTCCATTGGTCGATCCGATATAGTCAGAGATTGCAAGAACTGCCGGATTGCATTCAGGATGAGCAACAACCTTAGCATCAGGATGTTCAAGCTTAAGCTTGAGCACACCTTCTGTAGTCAGTAAATCATGTACCATGCAGGTTCCATCCCATAAAACCATATTCCGCCCGGTCATACGGTTGATATAACCACCGAGGTTTTTGTCAGGTGCGAATATAATTTTTTGTGCAGGCGGGAGTGATTCAACAATCTGCAAAGCATTTCCTGACGTACAAATAATATCAGAAAGAGTTTTAATTTCTGCAGTTGAATTTATATAGGTAATTACAAGATGATCAGGATATTGGTTTTTGAATTCCCTGAAACTTTCAGCAGGGCAACTATCTGCCAGACTACATCCCGCATTCAGGTCAGGTAAAATCACCTTTTTTGAAGGATTCAGTATTTTTGCAGTTTCAGCCATGAAGTGAACCCCGCAAAAAACAATCAGGCTGGCATCAGTCTCTCTTGCTTTTTGTGAAAGTGCCAGACTGTCACCTTTAAAATCTGCTATTTCCTGAATATCTGAAGTCTGATAATAATGAGCCAGAATAACAGCATTTTTTTCAGCTTTCAGTTTCGTAATTTCGGCTGAAAAATTCCTGATTGCCATAATCTCTTTTTTTTTATTAGTATTTATATAAAGATAAGATAAAGAATAATGTCTGTTGATAATGCTGAAAAGTTTATCCTGAAAAATTTGGATATTTCATTATTCACATCTTTTCAACAACAAAACCGGCCACTTGTTAATAACCGGATATTGAAAACCAGCCAGAATACAGATTTATCAACAACTGTTCATAAACATAACTGTTGGTAAAATTGTGCCGCAAAAATACACTTCCGTTGTTAATGAATTGTGGAAAACTGCTGAAAAATAATTACAACTTTAAAAAACCACCATCAGAAACCAACAAAACAGATATTTATAAGCAGTTATTCACAATAAAAAATAGTTTTTCACATGATGGTGTTAATAAGTAAATTTTGCTGAAAAACAGGAATATAGATACAGAAATGATGTTGAAGTATATTATAAACGCTTAATAAATAGACGTCTAAAAATAATTCACGAATAATGCCGTACCTTTGTATTTGAAATTTTTCAACAATGTTCACAAAAAGCGAAACTTTGGCATTAGGTTGCGACCATGCCGGATATGAGTTAAAGGAATACCTTAAGAACGAGCTTATTGCATCAGGCTTTGATATTGAGGACTTTGGCTCATATAATACTGATAGCGTGGATTATCCGGATATCATACATCCCCTTGCCAGAAGCATTGAAGCCGGCCGCATAAAAAAGGGCATCATCATTTGTGGTTCCGGAATAGGGGTGTCGCTGGTTGCGAACAAATATCCGAATGTACGTGCCGCTTTGTGCTGTGATACCGAGCGGGCTGAATTAGCCCGTAAACACAACGATGCGAATGTTTTAGCTTTGGGTGCCCGCTTTACATCGTTTGAGATGGCCTTAAAAATGGTAAAAGTTTTTCTGGAAACCCCTTTTGAAGGTGGCAGGCATGCCATACGCGTTGAGAAAATAAAAAAACATGAATAGTAAAGCATTAAATAGCAGTTTCAATGACAGATATAGCAACGGAATTTCATAAAGAATCAGGTGAAAAAGCGTTTGATAAAGAACACCGCCGCAAATTAAATTTCAATATCGGGCGTTATAATGAAAACGTTATCAAAGGAAAAGCCTTTTATTCGAACCTAGAGCTTGCCAAAAAACGTGCCGGCCATATTAAATACAAGGCCATCAACGACCTTGAAAAACAATTGATTGAATTCGAGGCCAGATTCATTGCACGGGGTGGTAAGGTGCTTTGGGCGCTTGATGCCCAGGATGCCATAAAACAAATTCTGTTAATTGTTAAAAAGCACGATATCAAGGCCGTAGTCAAATCAAAATCAATGACTACCGAAGAGCTGGATTTGAACGAGGCCCTGAAGGGAAAGAAAATAGAATCTCTTGAAACTGATCTTGGCGAATACATTGTTCAGCAGGCAGGGCAAAAACCCTATCATATTTTGACACCCGCAATGCATATGTCAAAAGAAGATGTAGCGGATTTATTTACTAAAAAGTTTGGATTACACGCAAATGCCAGCCCGGCTGAAATAACAGTTTTTGTTCGCAACCTATTAAGAGACAAATTTATACATGCGGATGCCGGAATTACGGGAGCCAATTTTCTAATAGCCGATCCCGGGGCAATAGCACTTACTGAAAATGAAGGCAACGGACTGATGTCAGTATCGTTCCCGAGGGTGCATATTGTGATAGCCGGCATTGAAAAAATAATTCCTTCAATTGAAGATCTGGATCTATTCTGGCCTTTGCTGGCCACACACGGCACAGGCCAATATATAACCGCCTATAATTCAATTATTACGGGGCCACGACAGGAAGGCGAATCCGATGGACCGTTGGATATGTATGTAATACTGCTTGACAACGGCCGCACCAACGTACTTGCACATGAGCATCAACGCCAGGCCCTGTCGTGTATCAGATGCGGTGCCTGCCTGAATGCCTGCCCGGTGTATAAAAGTATTGGCGGGCATACATATAATACCACCTATTCAGGTCCGATAGGTTCTGTTATTACTCCGTACATGGAAAATCTCAAAGATTTTAATCACCTGAGTTTTGCATCATCGCTGTGCGGAAAGTGTACCGAAGTCTGCCCGGTTAAGATTCCTTTGCATGAACTTCTGCTCTTCAACAGACGCGATGCCGTAAGTAAAGGATATGTTTCGTTCAATTGGAAAACCGGAATGAAGATGTCAACCAATTTGTTTCGTCACCGCTGGATGATGGACACAGGCGGAGGAATTAAAAATATACTGATGAAATCGTTTGTTAGCAAGATGTGGGGACCCCGGCGTTCTCTCCCTGAAATACAGCCTAAAAACTTTAAACAGATGTGGGAGGAAGAGCGCGGAAAGGAAAAAAAATAGAAGACCGGAAAGGAAATTATCATTAATCACCATTTAAATTAAAGTATTATGAAGCAGATAGTTGTTATTATTTTGGTAGCGTTTGCGTTGGCATCATGTCAGCCCAAAAAACAGAATGCAGGCCTTGACAAGGACAAAAAGCAATTCATTCCCGCTGAGGTTCGGGCCGGGGTTATTGATAGCCTTAAGCAAAAATACGGAGAAGCAGAGGCTTTCAGAATTGAAAAGGGTGTTGCACAAGTTGCATCGCTCTGGGAAGAAAAGGATGGCAAGCCTGAAGATTTCACGCGCTTTTGCAAACAAAGTTTTGTAAAGCAGGGTGGAGGACTTGATACTTTATTTAATAAGCTATCGCGAAATTTTGAAATTGTTTGGGGTAACTTTCTGAAAATGAATATAGAACTGATGGTTCCTCTGCATCTTGATCAGGGAGAAATAACGCCAATCGACGAAAAATTTGGTAGCTTTAATCCTTCAGCACACCTTACCGAAGATTTGTTTCAAAATCAGGTTGCTTTTATTACCGCACTGAATTTCCCGTTTTATAACCTTGCCGGAAAGGCTGAAAAAGGGAGTTCATGGTCTCCCAAACAATGGTCAGAAGCCAGAATGGGCGATGTTTTTATTTCACGGGTTCCGGCTGATTTGCAACAAAAATCATCTGATGCCACTACTGCTGCCGATACCTATATTTCTGAATACAACATCTGTATGGATAAACTTGTGGATGAAAAAGGATCATCATTATTTCCACAAGACCTTAAACTAATCACACACTGGGGTTTACGTGATGAACTCAAATCAAATTATAATGGTTCCGATGGGTTGAAAAAACAAGAAATGATTTATGCCGTAATGAAGCGTATCATTGATCAAACCATTCCTTCACAGGTTATAAATAGCCCACGATACACCTGGGATCCGGTTGCCAATAAAATCAAAGCCGGGGATAAAGAGGAAACAATTCAATCAGAACCAGATACACGCTATGCGATGTTGCTGAATAATTTCAGGGCCATGCAGGCCATTGATGCATATTCACCACAATACCCTACGTTTATTCAACGTAAATTTGATGGTGAGATGGAAATTTCGCAGGAAGAAGTTGAAAAGCTTTTTACAAATTTTGTTTCATCGCCTCAGGTTAAAGACGTGGCAGCAATTATTCAGAAACGTATCGGCAGGGAACTTCGCCCGTTTGATATCTGGTACAATGGATTTAAAGCCCAGAGTGGCATCACAGAGGAAGAACTTGATAAAAAAATACGGTCACTTTATCCTTCACCGGCACAATTTCAGGCAGATTTACCAAATATAATGAAAAAGCTGGGCTTCAGCAACGAGGATGCATCATTCATCACTTCAAAAATTCAGGTTGATCCAAGCCGTGGAGCCGGACATGCCCAGGGTGCTGCCATGCGTTCTGAAAAAGCCAGACTGCGTACCCGCATTGCCGGTAACGGAATGAATTACAAGGGGTATAACATAGCCGTTCATGAATTCGGACACAATGTTGAGCAAACTATCACACTGCATAACGTGTATGATTATATGCTGAACGGGGTTCCCAATACTGCATTTACCGAAGCGCTGGCATTTATTTTTCAGAAGCGTGACCTTGAATTGCTGGGAATGAAAGAGACCAATACCGATAAAGAAACCATGATGACGCTCGATCACTTCTGGGCCTGTTATGAAATTATGGGCGTTTCGCTGGTGGATATGAATGTGTGGAAATGGCTTTATGCCCATCCCGATGCTACTCCGGCTCAGTTGAAAGAAGCAGTAATGACCATTTCAAAAGAAGTATGGAATAAGTATTATGCTGATGTTCTGGGTTCGAAAGACGAAACCATCCTGGCGGTTTATTCTCACATGATTGATGCCCCCTTATACCTTTCGGCCTATCCGATAGGGCATTTGATTGATTTTCAGATCGAAAAATATCTGATGGGTAAAAATTTCGCAACAGAAGTTAAACGGATTTACAGCTTCGGGCGTGTTACACCGCAGGTCTGGATGAAAAATGCAGTAGGGGAGGAGCTTTCAGAAAAACCTTTGCTTGAAGCCACCTCAAAAGCTGTGACAAGTATTAATCAAAAGAAATAGTGTATAATAACCTGAAAGACAATGCTATTTTAAAAAGGGCAATATTAAGTAATCCTTAAGTTTTACAGGCCGGAACAAATTCCGGCCTTTTTTGTAAATGTCCGGGTGTTTTAGAATGTACTTTTGTATCAACATTATAAATTTAAAAACATGAAAAAAACATATACCCTCCTGTTGTTATTTTGCTTTACTGGGTTGGTTCGTGCCCAGATTGTATCTGAAAAGGTAATTCAAAAAACAGATACCGTGGCTTTGCACAGGCTTGCTGCAGATGCCGGAAAAAGTTTTCAACTGCAGCAGGATGCTGCCAACCAAAAGGCCAATCAGAAAGGATGGGTGCGACGGGTGGAGTTACCTGAGGGTGGGGTTACGGAAATTGTTGGTCTGGAACCCGACGGAAAACCATTGCTTTTTGGAACCTCAAATCTGAATGCTGCAAAAACAGTATCAACCAACAAGGTTTGGCCCGGTGGATCTGCCGGTTTGAATCTTACCGGTTCAGGGCTCACCATTGCCATTTGGGATGGTGGTAAAGTCAGGACAACCCATCAGGAATTTGGTGGACGGGCCGTACAGTCGGATGGTGCAGCCACACTCAACAATCATTCAACGCATGTAGCCGGAACCATGATTGCCGCCGGAGTTGATGCGAATGCAAAGGGAATGGCCTATCAGGCAAATCTGAATGCACGAGATTGGAATTTTGACGTGATGGAAATGGCCAATGCTGCAGCTGCCGGATTGCTCATTTCAAACCATTCCTATAAACATATTTCAGGATGGGAAGGTCAATACTGGTATGGTGACACAGCAGCAAGCCGAGTAAAGGACAATAAATTTGGTTTGTATGAAGCAAGTACCAGGCAATATGATTTAGTTTGTAACTATGCCCCATATTTTTTACCAGTAGTGGCAGCAAGCAACGACAGATTAAATACCTCCTCATACTCCGGAAAACCAAATACCGGGTATTACTGGAATGGTACAGCCTGGGCATACAGCAGTTCAGCCCGTCCGCCCGATGGTCCGTATGATTGTATTCCAACATTCTGCACCGCAAAAAACATCCTTACAGTTGGCAATGTGGCTGATATTCCGGCAGGATATTCAGTGCCTGCGAATGTTGTGCTTGTCAACAGCAGTTCTTGCGGACCAACTGATGACGGGCGTATTAAACCAGATATTGTTGCCAACGGTTCCGGGCTTTACTCATCCTACTCTGGCAATGATGCTGCTTATGCAAGCATTACAGGAACCTCTATGGCCACACCCAATACATCAGGCTCACTATTATTGCTGCAGCAGCATTACCATAACCTGTACAATGATTATCTCAGGAGCGCAACCCTTAAGGCGATTGTGGTCAATACTGCCGATGAAGCAGGAGCTGCCAACGGACCGGATTACCAGTTCGGATGGGGCCTCCTGAATACAAAGAAGGCTGCTGATGTTATCACAAATAAAGATAGCCTTAGCCTGATAGAAGAACTTAATCTTTCGCAGGGGCAGACATTTACCATGGAGTTTTACTGTGATGGAAGCACACCCTTAAAAGCCACACTGGCCTGGAACGACCCTGCCGCAGCAACATCTGAGTGGGTGAATGATCCGTCAACGCTCAGGCTGGTAAATAATCTTGATATGGCGATTACCAAAAGTGCATCTTCATGGTCACCATATATTCTCGATCCCGTCAACCCGGCCGGTATGGCCACAACAGGTAATAATTTCAGGGATAATGTTGAGCGGATTGACATAGCGGCGCCAACGGCCGGCACTTATACCCTGACCATTACACATTCGGCTTCTTTAACTGGTGGTAGTCAGGACTTTTCGCTTGTTTTATCAGGTATTCAAAATAATGCACCCAAAGATTTTCAGGTTGCGTCGGTTTCATTCGATCAGTTAAATATTTCCTGGAACCTTAACCAGGCTTACCCGGTGCTGCTTGCATACAGTACGGATGGTATTTTTGGTAACCCGTTAAATAATGTGACATATACATCAGGAAATTCAATTCCGGGAGGAGGTACTGTAATTTACGGCGGTTCAGGCACAACCTTTAATCACACCGGATTAATTCCGGCTACCATGTATTACTATAAAATATGGTCACTCATAAATGTAAATCCTGATTATTCATCCGGATTACCAGCCAATGGCACCACACAATGTCAGACGATTGAATTACCATATTATCAGACATTTAACAATATTTTGACACCTGATTGCTGGCAAATACTTAAGCAGGGAAATGCTGAAGGATGGAGCATAAATAACTCTAATTACTGCGATGGAACACCCAAAGAACTCTACCATTCCTGGGAGGATCTTTACAATAATTCCAGCAGCGGAATCCCCAATGCAACCAGTCGTGCTGTTTTACCTGCTGTAAATACCACAGGTAAATCATCCCTTACCCTTTTATTCCGTCAGTTTTACAAGGATCCATCCTGGAGTAGTTCAGGAACGGCAACCATAAAAATCCAAAGTAGCCCTGATGGAATTTCCTGGACCGATGAAAGCTGGAGCCATGTTTCGCATACTGGTGATATAGGCCCTGAAATTAAATCAGTTACCATTACACACAACCTTAATTTGCCAAAAACATACATCGCCTTTACCATCACCGGCGATTTGTATGATTTCTGGTATTGGTCAGTTGACGATGTACAGTTGTCGGAAACCTCAGTCGCACCCAAAATAGTGAGTGTAAAAGTTCTGCCCGAAGGTTTGTGGAATGGTACCAATTTGAACAAGGCACAGGGCATTGGCAGTAGTGAGTATTCCGGGAATATAGCTGATCAGATCTCTTTCGAATTACACGATGCCTCAAATTACAGTACAGTGGTTTATGCGCTTGACAGCATCAATCTGCCACAAAGTGGTATTGCTCTTTTTACCGTTCCGGCAGCATATTCCGGGTCGTACTACATAACTGTCAGGCACCGCAACTCAATCGAAACGGTTAGTTCGTCTCCGGTCTCATTCGCAGGCACAATGATTTCATACAATTTTTCAACTGCTGATTCACAAGCTTTTGGCAGTAATTTAAAGTTTCTGAATACCGGGATTTATGGCGTATTTTCGGGCGATCCGAACGGAGATGGTGCGGTAGACGGACTTGATATGATAGAGATTGACAATGATGCAGCCGGGTTTAATTCAGGCTATCTTGTAACCGATTTGAATGGCGATGGAGCTGTTGATGCACTTGATTTAATCATGGTCGATAACAATGCTACAACCTTTATCTCCCGTATTACACCACCGTAATATCTGGTTGTAACAAAGAAAACTTAAATTTGCAAATAATCAATACGGAGGACTTTACCTATCCCAGAACCAATTAAAACCCTGGCTATTGTACTGAATCACCTGAAATATGGTGAGAGCAGCATTATAGCCAGGTTATATACCCGCCACGAAGGTCAGAAATCTTTTATTGTTAAAGGAGCCCGTTCGCAGGGTTCCAAAATAAAAGTTGCTCTTTTTCAGCCATTGACTCGTCTGGAGATTGTTATGGAGGCCCCGGGGCGACATAGCTTAAATTATTTGAAAGAAGCCCGGCTGAGCCGTCATAATACCGCAATTGCAGGCGATGTCAGAAAAAGCAGCCTCGCTTTATTCATAAGTGAAGTCGTTTCAAAAACAATTCGGGAGGAAGAAAAAAATACTGCTGTATTTGATTTTCTTGAACAAACAATTGAGTCGCTAGAGCAAATGAATGATGGCTTTTCTGTGTTCCATCTGCAGTTTTTAATCAATTTCAGCAGTTATCTGGGGTTTAAGCCGCACAATAACCACTCTGAAAATAATACCATTTTTGATCTGCAGGAAGGAAGGTTTCAGGATTTTTTCCCCAATCATCCTTATTATCTGGCCGGTGCCGAGGCATTGACTTTTTCGGGATTTCTGGAAGCCACAACCGACCAGCGCCCAATGCCTGAGTTATCACTTACTGCAAAGTTTAAAATGCTCACGGCCATGCTTGATTATTACCATATGCATCTTACGGGTATGGGACAGATCAGATCTCTTGGAATTCTCAGGGAAGTATTCAGATAAGCCTCAAACAGCATGATCATTTCTATGTAATTGATTTATAAAACTTTTAAGAACAACCATTAATTTATTTCAGCGTAGAAAGCAATAGAAATTATGTTCTTTTGAATGCCAAAATTCCTAAGTTTCAGTATTAAAGCAAAAATATGCCGATTTTTTTATTACCTTTGCCAATCTTATACTTATTTAATAACCAATACCGTTAGCAATGAAGAAGGCCCGGGTGCTTTTTGTATCACAGGAAATAGTACCCTACTTAAAGGATAGCCCTATGGGCACAATAGCCCGGTATCTGCCGCAGGCCATTCAGGAAAGGGGTAAAGAGATCAGGACATTTATGCCGCGTTTCGGACATATCAATGAAAGAAGGAACCAGCTTCATGAGGTTATCCGCCTTTCAGGGATGAATCTGATTATCGACGACACTGATCATCCCCTCATTATCAAGGTTGCCTCAATACAACAAGCAAGGATGCAGGTTTATTTTATTGATAATGAGGACTATTTTCAACGAAAGTACCAGTTCACTGACAAAGCCGGCAAGTTTTATAAAGACAATGATGAACGTGCCGTATTTTTTGCGCGTGGTGTGCTTGAGACTGTTAAAAAACTTTCATGGAACCCCGACCTGATACATTGTCATGGTTGGATGACCAGCATATTGCCTTTGTATGTAAAGAAGGCATTTAAGGATAATCCGGTTTTTTCTGATTCAAAGATTGTAATTTCAATTTATGATGACGATTTTGAAACCAAATTCGGTAAGGATATCGGGTCAAAAATAAAACTTCCGGGTATAACAGAAAAAGACCTTAAAAACTATAAGAAGGGAAATTACGTTAACCTGATTAAAGGGGCACTTGATTTTGCAGATGGAGCCATCATTGCCAGCGAAAAAGTTAATCCTGAAATTCTTGAGTACCTTGACGAAATAAAACTGCCGGTTCTTGGTTTTCAATCAGAAGAAACTTATGTGGATGCGTACAATGATTTTTATGATAAAATCCTCGAAAACCAGCCTGCCTGAGTATCTTTGCTGCCCTTTTGATTGTTCTGTTGTTTTACTTTTAAATTTAAATTTTGATGCATTCAGTTAAAGGTTATGTTAGCCTGCTTTTGCTGGCTGTTGTTGTATTTTCCTGTTCAAAGGAAGCGAATAAACTTGGAACCAGTGTAGTACCGGCCAACAGCCGCCTGCAATTTGGCTATGATACGGCAATAACCATCAACGCATACTCAATGATTGACGATTCGGTGCGTACTGATGAAACCAGCCTGAACGTTCTTGGAAGCTACTGGGATCCCGTTTTTGGAATAACCACTGCCAGTATTTACGGGCAATTGCGCCTTCCTTCAACCGGGCATAGCTTTGGAACCAACCCGGTTATCGACTCTGCCGTGCTCGTTTTATCTTTCAGCGGTGCCTATGGTGACTCATCTGCCATGCAGACCATAAAACTGCATGAGGTTACTGAGCAGATGTATTATGACAGCATCTATTATTCAAACAAGAGCCTCCAGATTGACCCGATACCACTGGCCTCCAAAACTTTTCTTGCAAGCCCTTACGATAGTGTGCTGGTTGATACTGTAAAAGTTTCTCCAAGAATGAAAATCAGGATTGACCAGAGTGCACCTGCATTTATTCAGAAGCTTCTTACAGCTTCAACCACAGTGATGGCTTCAAATGATGAGTTCATAAAATATGTATACGGACTGTATTTAACTGCCGAAAGTCCGGCAGGGTCCAATCAGGGACTGTTGATGTACCTGAATCTTGAATCAACCATCAGCGGACTAACCCTTTATTATAAGAATGATGAAACCGACTCTTTGTCATTTGATTATGTGATTAATTCATCTTCAGCCAGATATAATAATTACAATCATTTTGGCTATGCTCAGGCCAATCCTGAGTTTATTCAGCAGGTAGTTCAAAAGGATACCATACTTGGTAAAAACACCTTATACCTACAGGCAATGGGGGGTGTTAAGACAGTTCTTAAATTCCCCGATCTTTCAAACCTGACTCAGGACGGCAAAGTTGCAATTAACGAGGCAAGGCTTGTAATTTATGATGGTGAGCATAATTCGACATACAAAGCCCCGGGCAGCCTGATTCTAATAAGACAAAAATCTGACGGTGATATTGCTTTCCTGCCCGATCAATATATCGGAGATACTTATTTTGGCGGAACTTATGACAGCACGCTTTACAATTATAATTTCAGAATAACCCGATATATTCAGTCATTGGTAGCCGGAACTGAACTATCCTCAACCAGTCTGTTTCTGCTGGCTCCAAGTGCTGCTGTCAGGGGGCACAGGCTGGTGATTAACGGAACAGCACCCTCAAATCAGGCTGTTGCACAAAAAAAGATACAATTACAGGTATTGTTTACAAAATTGCCTTAACTTTGTTAACCGTTCAGTAATTAAGAAAATATAACATTATGTGTGGAATAGTTGGATACTTAGGACCGCGCGAAGCTCTTCCAATCCTGATAAAGGGGTTGAAGCGCCTTGAATACAGGGGATATGACAGTGCTGGTGTCGCCATCATCAATGATACCCTGAAAGTGTATAAAACCAAAGGCAAGGTCTCGGATCTTGAGCGTTTTATAGGTGATAAAGACTTGCATGGCACAGTAGGTATGGCGCATACCCGTTGGGCTACCCATGGTGAGCCCAATGATGTAAATGCACATCCCCACTTCTCACAATCAGAAGAAATGGCTTTGATTCATAATGGCATTATCGAAAATTATGCTATACTGAAGGAAGGCCTTATTTTGCAGGGATATGAATTTCACAGCAATACCGATACAGAAGTCTTGATTCAACTGATAGAGTATATCAGGAAGTCTACAGGCCTTGGTTTGCTCGAAGCTGTTCAGTCAGCCCTGAATCAGGTTATAGGCGCCTATGCAATTGTTATTCTCGACAGAAAAGAGCCGGATACAATGATAGCTGCCCGTAAAGGCAGCCCGCTCGTTGTTGGTATAGGCAAGGATGAGTTTTTCCTTGCTTCCGATGCATCTCCAATTATTGAGTATACCAAGGATGTGGTTTATCTTGATGATGAAGAAATAGCCATCATAAAACGTGGCCAGCGTTTAAAGATTAAAACCATCAAGGATATCGATAAGAATCCGGTTGTGAAAACCCTTGAAATGAACCTCAGTCAGCTCGAAAAGGGCGGATATGAGCATTTTATGCTAAAGGAAATCTTTGAACAACCCGTAACTGTTACTGATAGTTTCAGGGGGCGAATTCATCCCGAATCTGAAGTTATTTCAATGGCCGGCATAATTGATCATCTTGATAAATTTATGAATGCCAGGCGTATAATTATCACTGCCGCAGGTACATCCTGGCATGCCGGACTGGTTGGTGAATACCTGTTTGAAGAACTGTGCCGCATTCCGGTTGAAGTAGAATATGCTTCTGAATTCAGGTACAGGAACCCGATTATTTATTCTGATGATATTCTGATTGCGATCAGCCAGAGCGGCGAAACCGCCGATACACTTGCTGCTATTGACATTGCCAAGAAAAATGGTGCCTTTATTTACGGAATATGCAATGTGGTAGGTTCTTCAATTGCCCGCGCCACCGATGCCGGATCATACACACATGCCGGCCCTGAAATCGGGGTTGCCTCAACCAAGGCATTTACTGCCCAGGTAACCGTTCTCACATTGATGGCCCTTGCCATCGGGCAACATAAGGGAACGATTGACTCAGCTAAGGTTCAACTGATTAAAAAGGAATTGGAGGCAATTCCGGATAAAATCAGAATAATTTTAAATCAGGCTGAGGCCATCAGGGATTTTACAAAGTACTTTACCTATACAAAGAATTTTCTGTATCTCGGACGTGGTTTTAACTTCCCCGTAGCGCTTGAAGGAGCACTGAAACTAAAAGAAATTTCATATATTCATGCCGAAGGTTACCCGGCGGCAGAAATGAAACACGGTCCCATTGCCCTTATCGACAATGAAATGCCAGTGGTGATTATCGCACCGCAACGAGGCATCTATGATAAGGTTGTTTCGAACATTCAGGAGGTAAAAGCACGTAAAGGCCGCATTATCTCAGTTGTGACCGAAGGCGATGTTACAGTTAAGGGACTTTCTGATTTCTGTATCGAAATTCCTGATACTGAGGAGATTCTCAGCCCATTGCTTGCCACCATTCCATTGCAGCTAATGGCATATTACATTGCCGTTGCACGTGGCTGCAATGTTGATCAACCCCGTAATCTGGCTAAGTCAGTCACAGTAGAATAATTATTCAACGATAAAATTCTCACGGCCCGGATAGTGTAAGCGCTTCCGGGCTATTTTTTCGGGGTAAATGAAATAGATTGCAAGGGCCTCAGTTCTTATAATGCCCTCCTTATCAATAATATAACATTCAATATAAGCTAAATCCCCAACGGTCTCGCGTATACGGGCTTTTAACGTAATCGCTCCGTGGCAAAGGAAAACATTCTTTTTAAAATCCACTTCCATCCGTTGCGTAAACCCCGCAGTTCCCAGTTTTACCATCATAACCCAACAGGCCAGTTCATCAAGCAAAGCCATCTGAACGCCTCCATGCAGCACATTGTTGTAGCTTTGGAAGTCGGTTGCCGGTAACCATTCCGAAACAATATAATCCCCGTCATCCCAAAACTCCATTTTCAGACCAAGCGAATTCCCCGGGGCACAGCCATAGCAGTTGTAAGAAGGATTTTGACGTTCAGGGTTAATTATTTTTTTCATATAACCAAGATAAGCAAACCCGAACAGCACTGTTCAGGTTTGCCTTAAAAAATTTGTTGTGGCAGCTACCTTCAGAATCTGGCAGCAACAGACTCCCAATCAACCAGTTTCCAGAAATCGGCGATATAATCAGGCCTGCGGTTCTGCTTGTCGAGATAATAGGCATGTTCCCAAACATCGCAGGTTAGAAGCGGGGTTTTACCTGAACGCAAAGGGCAGCCGGCATTGCTTTCCTGCACAATTTCAAGTTTTCCGTCAGCATTCTTCACCAGCCATGCCCAACCAGAGCCAAAAAGGGTGGCTGCTGCTGTGGAGAATTTTTCTTTAAAGGTTTCAAAAGAGCCAAATGCATCATCGATGGCTTCAGCAAGTTTACCCGATGGAACACCACCACCGTTTGGCTTCAGGCAATTCCAGTAAAAAGTATGGTTCCATACCTGAGCACCGTTATTAAAAATGCCTCCGGAGGCTTTCATGATGATTTCTTCGAGGGTGGCATTTTCAAATTCAGTTCCGGGTACGAGCTTGTTCAGGTTGGTTACGTACGCCTGATGGTGTTTACCATAATGAAAATCAATTGTTTGTTTTGAGATGATTGGCGCAAGGGCATCCGGTGCCCAGGGCAGATGGGGTAATTCAAAGTTCATAATGTCTAATTTTTTTTAATTGGGATAAAGATAATACTAATTGGGTTTGACCCGGAAGCTGTTAATAAATATTGTCAGATAACAAAAAACCCATAGTCGTAATGCGTTGACTATGGGTCTGAATAAAATTATACGGGAAACCTATTTTGGATCATAGGCCCATTTAAGGTAAATAGCTCCCCAGGTAAAACCGGCACCAAAGGTTGCAAGGATGATATTGTCGCCTTTTTTAAGCCGCGGCTCCCATTCCCACAGGCACAATGGCAAGGTGGCTGCAGTGGTATTGCCATATTTTTCGATATTTATCATGACTTTATTTTTCGGCAGTTTCATCCGGTTGGCAACAGCCTCAATAATGCGGTTGTTTGCCTGATGGGGAACCAGCCATGCCAGGGATTCAGGTGTAAGGTTGTGGCGTTCCATCATTTCAACTGATACATCGGCCATCTTTGATACGGCTGATTTAAACACCGCCTGTCCTTCCTGATAAATAAAGTGCTCACGAGCATTGATGGTGTGATATGATGCAGGTTTTACCGAACCTCCGGCTTTTTGGTGCAGATGAACCCTGCCAAAGCCATCGCTCTGAAGAATTTCATCAATAATTCCAGCTTCAGGGTCGGTGGTGGGTTCAAGCAATACAGCACCCGAACCATCACCGAAAATGGGGCAGGTGGAGCGGTCAGTATAATCAACGATTGAAGACATCTTTTCAGCACCAACCACTATTACTTTTTTATATCTTCCTGATTCAACAAATTTTGAACCTACTGAAAGCGCATATAAAAATCCGGAGCAACCCGCATTCAGGTCAAAACTGAAAGCATTCTTAATACCTACCTTATCACTGATAATATTTGCTGTTGCCGGAAACTGATGGTCAGGAGTTACACTTGCACAAATCAGCAAATCAATTTCTTCTGGTTTGCAGCCTGTTTTTTCGAGCAACATTGTAACCGCAGCGGCCCCAACATCTGAAGAACCTTTTCCGGGATCACGAATAATATGACGGGTTTTTATCCCGATACGTGTCATAATCCATTCGTCGGTGGTATCAACCATCCGGCTAAGTTCTTCATTTGTAAGAATGTATTCCGGAAGGTTTGCACCAATTCCGGTTATGGCGGCTCTAATTTTTGACATCCAGAGTTAATATTTCAAAATAATGCTTTTACAAAAAATGCAATCCATATATTTTTCATAGCAATGCCAATATCACTGAAAATACCCGACTGTGTCCGGAAGATTTCCGGTCATGCCATTTCAGGGATTGTTAACCTGTTTACGGGAAGCAATCGAAGGATTACTTATGTTGTTAATATTCGCCAGGAGGCGTAAAACAAGCTTTATTTTGCAGCCTGTTCAACTTCCATTACCTGATGACCTCTGTAAAAGCCGCATTCAGGGCATACGCGGTGAAAAATCACCGGAGCACCACAATTTGAACAAGCCATTACATTGGGAGCAGTTGCTTTATAATGAGTTCTTCTTTTTTTTGTCCTGGTCTTAGACCATCTTCTTTTCGGATTTGGCATTTTAAATCGTATTTATAGTTCGTAATCAATCAGTTGTATCAAATTTAAGCCCTTCCAGCGCATCCCATATTTTGTCATGGTGATGTTTTGGACTGAGCTCTTCAAGTTTTTTCAAAACCACCGGGTCACAACCCGATTTCCCTTCTTCATCATCCGGATGCACCCTGTGGTAGGGCACAAGCAAATTGATGAATTCATATATGTATGACGAAACGTCAACATGGTGCTCATTTCTTGGGATCACCACCACATCTTCCGATTCTTCAAAGTACTCGTCTCCAAATTTGAAAATCAGTACTTCTTCGCCATCAATGCGTTGGTTAAAAAGGCCCGAACACCGGTCGCACATCACCTCAACATCCCCATTGATCGTAAATGTAAAAACAAGCATGCGTTCTTGCTTTTCCATATGAATCAACACTTTAACCTGACCGGTCGTAATTTCTGAATCTTCGAAACAAGCAAAAAATTTATCGCTTATATCGAAGTCAAAATCATGATGGCCAATGGTTAAGCCTGAAAATGAAATGATGAACTCCTTCAGGTAATTCATCTCAACTCGTTTTTAAATTGGGCGGCAAAATTACAAATTTTCAATTGATTGGCAAAACTTTGTTATTTAAATGCTTTTTCAAGCAAGCCATCACCTTTAAAACTTAGCCTGTCGAAATAAGAAGGAACTGGTTTGCCACTTATTTTATCAACATACATTTTTGCCAGATATTGCCCCAGCATAAATCCCTGCCCGCGTAGTCCGGTGAACATTCCAAGTTCTGTATCGAGGATCATGCGTGGCTCAACATAATATCCCGCCCAAACAGCCTGAAAGCCAACGGAAGAGAGTTCCGGCAGCCAGTCAACAAAAATTTCTGCAGAAATCTCAAGAAATTCCTTTGAGTTTACCTTGAGGTTTGCGAATGTTTCTGCGGCATCCACTGCCGGTGATGCACAGCCGATAATCTGCCCGGTTTCAGCAAGCTGCTGACCATAAACAGCCACAAATCCCTTATAATTTCTGCGGTCGATAAGCATGGGCAGCTGAATGCCATCCACACCCAGCATGGGCAAGCGGCGGGTAATAAAAGCCTGATGTTTTACTGCATATTGTCCGGTTTCAATTCCCAGCAGTCTGGCAAATTTTCCACCATCGGGTCCAAGTGCATTTATAAATATATCAGTATGATATTCAACATATTGCTTGTCATGATTCTGAACAAGGATGATATACTTGCCATTTTCTTTTTTCAGGTCAATTAATTTACAGTCTTCGAGAATGGTACCACCATTTTTTACACCGATCTGCCGGATGAGGTCAACAACACGGCCGGGTGTTGCCTGCCAGCAGTTATGTGTTATCAGTGCTGACTGATAAGTTTTAAGGTTTGTATTGAAGTAGGGTGAAATGCGTTTACGGAAATCACCCGGTGAAATCATTTCGGCATCTGACCAGGCCATCGAAGCTTCCAGTGCTTTGTACATATTGTCGTCATGTGCAAAGGTCACATAGTCAATAGGCCGGAAATCGATATTGCGGATTGTCTGTAATTCTTTAAAAATTTCAAGGTTTCTGACAGCAATTTCAGATAGTTCGGGAACGCTGAAGTTAGGTCTTCCCCCGGCTATATTGCGCCATGACGCACCCCGGCCCCAATTGATTAATAGCGGTTTTTTACCGGCTTCGGCCAGATACCTGAAAAGGGCGCTGCCACCAATACCTCCGCCAGCCACAAGTGATTCAACTTCAATTATTTTGGTTGAATGTTTGTGCCTGCATGCAATAATGTTTTCGTGAACTGGCCGGGGATAGAGTTCACCCAAAGCCAATTGGTTCGAAAGCGGGCCACGTGGTGTGGCTTCTCCAACAACCGAGATTCCGAAGTCCCTGATTTTTTGTTTCAGGCGGGGGATGCACCGTTTACCACGGCAGGCCCCCATGCCCAAACGGGTAGTGTGTTTGATTTCATCTACTGAAATGAATTTGCGATCGCCGACAATATTCAGAATCTCATCCATTTTCACATCATCGCAGTGGCAAACATAGGTTTCTGAATGAAAATCCACATCTGCCGGTAATAGCTCAAAAGGTTCGGGATAACGGTCCCTGACGATAAAAGCCCGTGCTTTCATGAGGTCTTCGCCATGAAGTGTGATGGATTTTACCCTGGCAATATTTGTTTTATTGGGTTTGCGCAGAATTTTCTCAATAATTCCTTCACCAAGTTTTTTCCCGAAATTGTCGACAAGAAACACTTCAGAATTTTCCTGAACTTCATATTCAATGGGCAGGAAAAGCCAGTCTTTTTTAACGTTATATCCAAATATGGCCAGACCCGGGCATTGGTAAACACAATCCATACAACCAATACATTTATCAAAATCAATCTGAGGGATGGTACTGGTAGAAGTTTTGGTGATCGCGCCGTGCGGACATGCAAATTCACAGGGGTTACAGGCAAAACCATACAGGCAGTCGATCTGTACAAAACCCTTGGCTTCGATACGTTGGCTGGACGGCCTGAAGGGTTCTTCAATAATTCGTGTAGGATGTTGCTGTGAATCAATGTATTCTTTTGAAATGGTAAGGTAATCTTCATATTTTACCCTTATGCCCATATCCATGAGTATTTCAAAGCCTACCTGCTTTCCACGCAAAACGGCACTTGTTCCTTCGCCAATTCTAATGGCATCACCGGCACCGAAGCACCGTCGGCCAAAAATTTCATTTCCCTTTATAAGCAACTGGTCATCAGGAACAAGTCCGGTACAAATGTTGATTGCATCAATTCCTTCAATAATCGTTTCGGTTCCCGGGATGGGTTTGAAGTTTTCACATTTGGCAATTACTGCACCAATTATACCATCATTGTTTTGATTCGGAATCGCTTTAAGCAAAATGTGGGACGTCAGCACCGGAATGCCCAATCGCCTTACTCTGTTTGCCTGAACCGGAAAACCACCTTCATGCGGTTGTGCTTCAATAATTGCCTTTACATTTGCGCCTGCCTGCATCAATTGGTATGAAGTCAGGTAACCAATGTTGCCGGCCCCAACGGTAAGAATATTTTTGCCAAGTAAGGTGAATTCGCTGTTCATCATTTTTTGAACAACCGCAGCGGTATAAACCCCCGGAACGTCATCATTTTCGAAAGTAGGCATGAAAGGAACGGCTCCGGTAGCAACTACAAGATACTCACAGTCAATGTAGTAAACTGTTTCGGTTACAATGTTTTTAAGCGCCAGCCTGTTGCCTTCCAGAATATCCCAAACGGTTGAATTCAGGAAAATCCCGTCAAGGTTTTCTCCGGCCAGTGTTTTGGCGATGTCAAATCCACGCATGCCGCCAAATTTCTTTTCTTTTTCAAAAAAGAAGAATTGATGTGTCTGCATCAGGAATTGTCCGCCAATTTTATCATTGTTATCAACAACTATGTTGTCAACGCCAAACTGGTTCAGCAATTCGCGGACAGCCAACCCTGCCGGCCCTGCACCAATAATTACCACATCAGTTTTATACACATCAATGGCATCCTGTTTTTTATAATCCGAAATTCCCGGATTGTAGTCGTGGGGAATTTCTGCAACTTCGTGTATATCATCAACCCTGGTGATACAAATTCGTTTAATCTGGCCATCGACCAGCATTTCACAGGCACCACATTTACCAATTCCACATTCAAGACTGCGTTCACGATTCCGCAAACTATGGCTGTGAACCGGGAAACCGGCCTGATGAAGGGCGGCAGCTATGGTAAAGCCTTTTTCGCCTTTAATTATTTGTCCGTTAAAAGAAAAATTTATCTCATCTGGTTTGGGGATTTCCAGAATCGGATGATTTTCAATTTTATACATGATTGTCGATTGAGTTGATTGTTGGTGTTATCTGAAAAACATTGTTATGAAATTCACAGCAAAATTAGGGGAATTCAGCTTATCCGCTGCCAGATTTAGTTTTTTTTATAGTCATATGAAAAATCTCTGCAGGCAATTCAGTATTTCCGACCGTGTACGCAAAACGGTTTTCCGGCAATGAATCTCACAGATAAACAATTAAAGAAAAATTTTAGTAATTCAGGGTTGTTGTTATAAAAAACATTACGTTTGTTATAGATTTTAATAGATATGATAGATTTCAGCAACACCAAAATCGCTTTTGGCAGCCGTTCAGATTCTGATCTGCGAAGGGCCTGGTTTCTTTTTAAAACAATTGCAAATCCGCATCTTGTAAAGATTGGAAACAGGGTAACCGGTTGGGCTGTTAAAACCGGGTTTCCGGTAAACTGGGCCGTTAAACCAACCATTTATGCACATTTTGTTGGCGGTGAATCTATTGAGCAATGTGAAAAAGCTGTAGATAGCCTGGCAAAGTTCCGAGTTCATGCAATTCTTGACTATTCGGTTGAGGGCAAACACAGTGAAGACGATATCAGGGCTGTAATGAATGAAACAATCAGGTCAATTGCCAATGCAGGTAAAAATCCGAATATTCCGTTCGCAGTTTTTAAACCCACAGCCTTTGCTGACGTGCAGGCACTT
Source organism: uncultured Bacteroidales bacterium (assembly GCA_964550695.1). Taxonomy (GTDB): domain Bacteria; phylum Bacteroidota; class Bacteroidia; order Bacteroidales; family TTA-H9; genus CAZKCK01. The sequence goes on from CAZKCK010000001.1 coordinate 69,781, forward strand.
GAAAAAGCTTCACTGGGTAAAACCCTTACACCGGATGAACAACAGGAGACAATCGTGTTCAGGGAGCGTGTGCATACCCTTTGCAAGGCCGCGTCAGATGCCGGAATTCCAATCTTGATTGATGCAGAAGACAGCTGGTATCAGAAATTTATTGATGATACTGTTGAGGAAATGATGCAGGTATTCAATCAAAAGAAAGCGGTGGTTTTTAACACGCTGCAGATGTACAGGCACGACAGGCTTGAATTCCTGAAACTTATGCACGAAAAGGCCGTAAAAGGAAATTATTTTCTGGGAGTGAAGTTTGTTCGTGGGGCGTATATGGAAAAGGAACGCGAAAGGGCATTGAAAATGAATTATCCGTCACCTATACAGCACGATAAAGAGGCTACTGATCGTGATTTTGACCAAGCGCTTACTTTTTGTTTGCGTAACTTACAGAATATAAGTGTTTTTTGTGGTACGCACAACGAAAAAAGTTGTCAGCACCTTGTAGATCTGATGCAACATAATGGAATCCAAATAAATGACAACCGGATATGGTTCTCACAGTTGTATGGAATGAGCGACCACATAAGTTTTAATCTTGCACATGCCGGATACAATGTAGCCAAATACGTTCCTTATGGTCCCGTAAAACATGTATTGCCCTATCTGAGCCGGAGGGCCGAAGAAAATACTTCCGTGGCCGGACAAACCGGACGCGAGTTGAGACTGATTGAAAAAGAACGGAAAAGACGTAAAAAAGAATAATAATCCTCCCGGTAATACGGGAAAAGCATTTATTTCAATATTCAAACAAATGAAACATAAATTAATTTCTATTCTTGTAATGATTGTTCTTGCCGGTACTGCCTCAGGGCAGTGGAGTACCAATCCGGCAGTGAACAACATTATCTGCAACCTTACAGGTGAGCAGGCCATACCCAAAGTTGCGGTTTGCCCCAATGGTGACATTTACATCGCTTATTTTTCCAACGATGCGGGAAATTATGACGTAAGACTGCAACGGCTCGATAGTCAGGGAAATATACAATGGGCCAGCAATGGCATCCTTATCAGCGGAAATCCCCAGGAAACCTGGCTTACCGACTGGGACATGACCGCCGACCCTTCAAACCATTGCATACTTACCTTTAATGATATCCGGAACGGCAACACCAATGTGTATGGATACCGAATTTCGCCCTCTGGTAGTTTTGTATGGGGTCCCAATGGAATTGCATTATCAAACAATTCTTCATTTAATGCGGCACCCAAGGTAATAGCCACTTCGGCCGGCAATGTTGTATGTGCCTGGATGTCAGATGCCGTGATTATTATGCAAAAAGTTTCACCCACAGGCACATTGCAATGGGGCCCGTCGGGTATTACCCTTAGTTCGGTTAACACGCTTTCATGGCCACAGATGATTCCTGTGGGTACGGATGATTTTTATATGAAATATTACGATGACAGTGGTCCGGGATGGTCACCAACCCGCCATGTATTTCTGAAACGATTTAATGCGTCCGGTACAGCAGTGTGGGCCTCACCCGCAACTATTTCAACCGCCGGAGGTATTTCAGCACAGACCCAGATTCTGCCTTTTATCAAGGATGACAATGACGGAGTATACATTGCCTGGGATGATGACCGTGATAACAATATGTTTGCAAGTTCATTCGTGCAGCATGTAAACTCCGCAGGGCAAGTGCTTTTTGCTGCCAATGGCGTTGAAGTTTGTACCACACCTGGCATGAACCACTGGTATCCGCAAATGGCCCAGCCAACAGGCTCAACAGATGTGTTTGTGTTCTGGAACGAAATTAATGGCAATCAGAACCAATGGGGAATATATGGCCAAAAAATTTCAGCTTCAGGTGCTCGTATGTGGACGGACGCCGGAATGGTGTTTTTGCCGGTTTCCTCAACTGATATTTATCCCATGGCATTGAAAAAGACACCCACTGATGTTGTGCTTTTTTATGAAGAATACCTTAACGGAATTAATACACAGTTGAAAGCCATACGCATCAACACAACCGGAGGATATGTCTGGACACCGGTACAAACCATGATCTGTTCAGTGAATTCACAGAAGATTCATACTGAAATTTCTGAGCTTGCCAATGACCAGTTTATATTAACCTGGGAGGATACCCGCAGTGGCACTTCGGATATTTATGCACAGAACCTGTCGCTGGCCGGTACGCTGGGCCCTGTTTCGTCAGGAACCATTACCGGAACCATTACCCTGAATGGCGGAGTTGGCAATGTAACCCAGGCACTTGTACAGGCCGGCTCGGCAACCACCCATCCAGATGCAACCGGATTTTACTCACTGAATGTACCTACCGGAACATATACGGTAACCGCAACACTGGCAGGATACACACCTGCTTCACAATCCGGCGTGAATGTGCTTACCAACCAGACCACTCCCAACATCAACCTTACCCTTACTCCGGTCCCGATCGGATATATTGACGGAACGGTTACCCTGTTAAACGGATCAGGGATTGTTACCATGGTCACAGTTCAGGCCGGCTCGGTAACAACGCATCCGGACGCAACAGGGCATTATCAGCTTGCCATCTCGCCCGGCACCTATACCGTTACAGCAACGCTTACAGCCTATATCCCGGGTTCTGTCAACGGTGTGGTGGTTACAAACAATCAAACAACCAGCGGCATCAATTTCGCACTCAGTCTGGCCCCGACCAGCGGATTTATTGAAGGCACAGTAACGCTTAACGGAGGCAGCGGAGACGTGACCCAGACAATAGTAAGCGCAGGAGGGAACTTTACCAGTCCCAACGCATCAGGCTATTACACCATGGAGCTGCCCATCGGCAATTATGATGTAATGGCCAGCCTTACCGGTTACGGATCTCAATTTAATGTGGGGGTTGCCGTAATTGGTGGCCAGACAACATCAAATGTGAATTTTACGCTGGTTCCGCTTGCCAATATTGGTCATATTACCGGTCACGTGAGTATCCAGAACGGGTTTATTAATTTAACCGAGGTTGTTGTAAATGCCGGTACCTACAATGCGCATCCCGATGCTTCCGGAAATTATTCCATTGAAGTACCTGTCGGGACATACGACGTGGTGGCTTCCCATGCCTATACAACCAGCCAGACCGTAAGTGGAGTTAGTGTTTTGGCCCAGCAGACAACATCAAATATTAATTTCACGCTGGATGTTATCCGGGCCGATCTGGTTGTAAAGGCTATGGATCAGTATAATGCGGCCATTTACCCTGTGGAGGTTAATATAGCTGGACCAGAAGGAACCCTGACCGGAACTATTACGGGTGACTCAATTGTTTTCCCGGCTGTTCTGTATGGAAGTTACAGCGGAACCGGATCCTGGGAGCAAATGGTTGTAACAGCCGACACTGTTGTTGGAAGCGGGAACAATCATCTGGATTTTCTTTTTATTATTGGTGGAATACAGTCCCGGCAAAACATATATCAGCTTAAGGTAATGCCCAATCCTGCCAGTCAAAACAGTATTGTAACCTTTAATCTGGCTGCGTCTGAAGCCATAACCATGGAGTTGATCGGAACAACAGGCCAACGCATTGTTTTGCTTTCAGCGAAAAAAATGGCGGCGGGCAATTACAGGGCTACGATTTCTGATCTAACAAAGAACACTGAATTAAGCCCTGGCGTTTACTCACTCATTATTACCGGAGCTAAGCATTCAGCTACCTGTAAAATAGTTATAACGCTATAATACAAATATATAACGATAATGAAGCCGGCTGTACCTGAAAGTATGGCCGGCTTTTTTGTTTTTGAAAAACACGGGTGAAGATATAACAAAGTTGACTTTGAATTTGCTGAAAGGAATCTATAAAAGAAAGTTAATGGATGTTTCTTGTATAAATCATCGCAATCAATGGAAGGGTTTCTAATTGAATTATAACACGGTCCGTTAAAGCGGATTGTTTAGAAAGCAAGTGTAAACAAAGCGCCCTCATCAGGCCATGATTTTACCGAGATTGTTCCCTTGTGCAGGTGCATAATCTGGCGTGAGAGGCTGAGTCCAATGCCGGAACCATCTTTTTTGGAAGTAAAAAAGGGCATAAAAATCTTATCCATGATGTCAGGCTTGATGCCGGGCCCATTGTCCTTTACCTCGAGCACTGTGCGGCCATTTTTATTGGGGTAAGCCGAAAGTTGTATGTGTGCACCTGATTTGTTTTTAACTGCATCCTGCGCGTTCAGAATAAGGTTAATCATCACCTGATCCACAAGGTCAGGGTCGGCGGTAAGCATTAAGCCGGCAGGTTCAATTGTGGATGACAGGGTGATTTCAAATTCGGTAAGTTTGGGTTGCATGAGCCTGATGGCACGCTCAAAGACCTCAGAAACCGGAAAGTATCTGAAATTTGGCTTTGGTATGCGGGTAAGATTCCGGTAAAGTTCTACGAAACTCAACAGCCCCTGGCTCCGGCCCATTATGGTTTTCAGGGCATTGCTGATATTGTCGTAGTCATCTTCATCCAGGGGTTTGGCAGTAATTTTTTCCGTCTCTTCTTCAAAAAGCATTTCATTTACGGTTGATGCAAGAGAAGATATCGGGGTGATTGAATTCATGATTTCATGTGTGAGCACCCGGATCATCTTTTGCCATGATTCAATTTCCTTTTCTTCGAGTTCCGCATGGATATTCTGTAATGAAACCAAGGTATAATCTTCGTTACGTAACCTGAATTCGGTAGCTCTGACTAGCATCTGCAGCAATTCATCCCCAATAAACAGTTTGATCAGCATGCTGTCACCGGCTTTCAGTTTTAACAATATTTCGGGCAGACCATGTTTAATTTTTTCAATTTCTGAGATATTGCGGAGCGTATTGATATTCAGCAGGCGCTTTACTGCATTGTTAAACATATCAACCTTACCGTCTTTTCTGAAAGCAATGATACCAATGCTCACATGCTGTACCACAGTCTGCAGGTAATTAAAGTGCTCTTCCTTTTCGGCCCGGCTTTTCCTGAATTCCCTGATGACCTCATTAAAAGCCAGTGTCAACCGCTCAAAACTGCCTCCCATTCCCTTTCCTGTAAAGGAGGTTGAAAAGTCAGAATGCCTGATGCTTTCAAGAAATTGTGTAATATGGCGGTTGGTTCGTTCCACATAAGCTATCAGATCAACAACCAGACCTATACTCAGAAAGACCAACACGATAGCGCTGAACCTGAACTGATTACTTTCAAACAGCAATACACACGCAACCATGGATGCTTGTAAAAGCAACACACGGATAATCACACCGGCCCTGAAACCCTTAAAGCCCATATTTTTCAATTCTGCGATACAGTGAAGCCCGGGTCAGGCCAAGCTCCTTGGCTGCCTTACTGATATTTCCGCCATGTTTGTCGATGACCTTGCGGATCAGCATTTTTTCAGTTTCCTCAAGGTTCATATTACTGGCCGAAAACTCCGTTGAGCGTTCTTCGTCGTTCGGCGACAAGAAAAAATCGGAAGGTTGAAGGATGTTTGATTCACTCAGGATTACGGCCCTTTCAACAGCATGCTGAAGTTCGCGTATATTACCGGGCCACGTATGTTTTTCAAGCCTTTTGAAGGTAATGGCATTGAGCCGTTTGAGCGGCATTTTGTATTTTTTACTGTAAATAGCCAGAAAATGGTCTGCCAGTAAGGGAATGTCTTCAATACGGTCGCGCAGGGGAGGAACCTGAACTTCAACGGTATTGATGCGGTAGAGCAGGTCCTGCCTGAATTTCCCATCATTCACCATCTGGTACAGGGGCATATTTGTTGCGCAGATTACCCTGACATCAATGGGTATTTCGCGGTTTGTTCCAAGCCTGACAACCTTTCGGTTCTGGAGCACGCTCAACAACTTTGATTGCAGCGGGAATGACAGATTACCGATTTCATCAAGGAAAATAGTGCCCTTATTCGCCGCCTCAAACCGGCCTGCACGGTCTTCTTTGGCATCGGTAAATGCGCCTTTTTTAAAACCAAAGAGTTCGCTTTCAAACAATGTTTCACTGATAGCGCCGAGGTCAACACTGATAAATATTTCGTTTTTTCGCTTCGAAGCCCTGTGGATAGCTCTTGCCAGAAGCTCCTTCCCGGTTCCGTTTTCGCCCAGCAGGAGCACATTGGCATCGGTAACGGCAACCTTGTTTACAGTAGCCATCACCTTCTGCATAGCCGGTGACTGACCTATAAGATGCTGAAATCCCTGATCCTGATCAGCTACGATAATTTTTTTTTTCGAACGGAGATCTTCCAGTTCTTTTTTTGTCTCCCTTAGTTGCAGGTTGGCGGTGATTGTAGCCAGCAATTTTTTATTGTCCCAGGGTTTAAGCAGGAAATTGGTAGCACCCTCTTTAATGCCCTGCACAGCCAGCTCAATATCGCCATAGCCAGTGATAAAAATCACAACAGCCGCAGGATCTATCTCCAAAATAACATTCAGCCAGTGAAATCCTTCTTTACCGCTTGTGGCATCGCGTGAAAAATTCATGTCGAGCAGAATTACATCGTAATTCTCATTTTTCAGTAAATTGGGGATGTTTTCAGGAATCGACTCTGAATGAACAACCATAAAATGTTGTTTCAGAAATAGTTTAGCTGCAAGCAGAACGTCCAGATCGTCGTCGACAACAAGGATTTTAGCAAGAATTTTTTCCATGGATAAACAGTAAGAATGATAACAACGGATTTGGTTTCAAAGGTATAAAACATTGTACGAAAATGAACAAAAGAGGTTGCGTGTGATATGAATTTTATGGAAATTTTGTAATACTTTGAATTGCTTACTGTTAAACAGTAAATCAATTTAAGACGGAGCGTTTGTAATCCATTGTTCTTATGATGGTAAATAGCAAAACTACGGATATTGAAACGAATAGATTACTTTTGTATTTTTGTATAACAGGTTAATCATTATTTGATTGATTCCATAATAAAGCCACCATTTGAAATTTAATGAATTTAATCTTCATCCTTCGGTTCTTGAAGGGATAGAAGCCCTTGGTTATGAAGAAGCCACCCCCGTTCAGGATCTCGCAATTCCCGCCATTCTTGAAGGTCGTGATTTATTGGCATCCGCGCAGACAGGTACCGGAAAAACGGCTGCGTTTCTGCTCCCGATTATCCATAAAATAATAACTGCAGAAGAACACCAAACCCTTAAGGCATTGGTTATTGTGCCAACACGTGAACTGGCGGTTCAGATTGACCAGCATATGGAGGGACTTTCGTATTATTCTCATGTAACGTCAATTGCTGTGTACGGGGGAAATGACGGAGCAACATTTTCACGCGAAAAAATGGCACTTACTGAAGGCGCTGACATGGTCGTATGTACACCCGGCCGTATGCTTTCTCACCTGAACATGGGTTATGTAAATACCGAAGGTCTCAGGTACCTGATTCTTGATGAAGCAGATCGTATGCTCGACATGGGTTTTTACGAAGACATAATGAAAATCTTATCCTATCTGCCTACACACAGGCAAAACCTTCTTTTTTCAGCCACCTTGCCTCCCAGAATCAGGGAACTTTCAAAAAAAATACTTCACAACCCGGCCGAAATAAATATTGCAGTTTCTAAACCCGCAGAGCGGATACTGCAGGCAGCCTATGTATTGTATGAGAAGCAGAAAATTCCGTTTGTTGTTCAACTGCTGGCCCGAAACCCTCTGCGGAGTATTCTTGTGTTTTGTTCCACAAAAATTAAGGCCAAAGACCTGAGTCGGGAATTGAAAAAAAGAGGTTTTTCTGCAGATGATATTCAGTCAGACCTTGACCAGACATCACGCGAAAATGTATTGAATGATTTTAAAAGCAGAAAGCTTTCAATACTGGTTGCAACGGATATTTTATCACGGGGTATTGATATTGAAGACATTGATCTGATTATAAATTATGATGTTCCCAATGACGGCGAAGACTATATTCACCGCATAGGACGCACAGCCCGTGCCCAGTCTGACGGGGTTGCACTTACGTTTATCGGAGAAGGTGAACAGCGAAAGTTTGCCGCCATTGAAGAACTGCTTGGATCTCCGGTATACAAAGACAGGATTCCTGCCGAACTTGGCGAGACCCCGGAGTATAATCCCGGTAAACGTGCGCCTTCCGGAGGCCGGAGATCCGACAGCCGAAACCGTAATTTCAGGAGTCCGAATGCGGGTGGAAGCCGGAATAATTTCAGTCGGGGGCGTAGCAAACCAGCATAAGAATATGACTTGGCGGTGAAACGGATTATTGTCCTAATTTTGAGCGATTAAATTCTTTTTATGATTCTCAATGATTACGACCATCAACGGATAATTTCCGAATCACACGAACGCAGCAAACATTTTGGAATCAGCCGGGAACAGGTCTTCCCCAATAAAGTAATTGCCAATGATGAATTTCAGCGACTACTTGTTGATAATCAGGAATTCATCAGTCTGGCAGTTCCGGTTACGGAACAACTTCAGCTTGCTGTAAGAGGAAGTGGATTGTTGATTGTGCTTACGGATCAGGCAGGTTGTATACTTTTTATATCAGGTGATGAAGAATTGATACTGGCTTCTGAAAGGCTCAAAATGATTCCAGGGGCATATATGAGTGAGCAGAGCATTGGTACCAACGCCATGGGAACAGCTATCAGTATCAATCAACCCATACAGATTTCAGCAGAAGAACATTTTGTAATGGCCTATCAAAGATGGACATGCTCTGCAGCCCCGGTTCATGACACCAATGGCCGCCTTACAGGCACGCTTAACCTTACCGGTAATTCAGAAAGAGTTCACCCGCATACGCTGGCGTTGGTAATTACTGCAGTTCAGGCCATCGAAAACAGCATCAAAAGTTCAGGTGCGCAAAAGCAACTGCTTGAAGCCAATCAGTATGCGTTTACACTGATGAATAATCTGGCATTTGGTGTTTTTGCAATTGATCTTAATGACGAAGTTCACTGGGTGAACGATACCGCTTGCGGATATCTCGATATCAGAAGGTCGCATCTGATCGGGAAGCCAGTCAGCGAGCTGTTTGCACCATGGGATAGTATCAGGCGCAAAGTACTGCTAGGTGAAAACTACATTGACGAAGAGGGGCATCTGAAAACTGCCGGAGGGCGCGAAAAGTACATGGTAAATGTGTATCCCATCCATACACCCGAAGGAGAAATACTTGGCTTTATGCTTACTTTCAGGGAGTTCAAACGCATTATCAATCTCGTGAACAAATATTCAGGAAGTCATGCACGGTTTACTTTTGATGATATTATCGGAAGCAGCAGGGTTATAACAGAGCTCGTACAATATGCCCGAAAAATTGCTGATAGCCCATCCTCGATTCTCATTACAGGCGAAAGCGGAACCGGAAAAGAAGTCTTTGCGCAGGCCATTCACAATGCCAGCAGACGGCGTGACGGGGCTTTTGTGGCCATCAATTGCGGGGCCATATCACCCACACTTATTGAGAGTGAATTGTTTGGTTATGAGTATGGTGCATTTACCGGAGCGCGCAAAGGGGGCCGGGCCGGCAAATTTGAACTGGCCGATAAAGGAACGCTGTTTCTTGATGAAATCGCGGAAATGCCTGTTGAAATGCAGGTGAAGCTATTACGTACGATTCAGGAAGGTGCCGTAACACGAATTGGTGGCGACCGGGAGATTAAAATAGATGTGAGGATTATTGCAGCAACCAATAAAATTCTTTCGGAAGAAGTTAAAAAAGGTCGGTTCCGGCTCGATTTGTTTTACCGCCTGAATGTTGTTCCGCTGCATATTCCGGCCTTAAGTCAGCGCAAAGAGGATATCAGGGCGTTGGTGAGGTTTTTTCTCAAACAAAAAGCAGTGGAACTTAACAAGCGTATTCCGTATATTTCACCTATGTTGAATGAGAAAATCGAACAATATCCCTGGCCGGGAAATATCCGGGAACTCGAAAATTTTATTGAAAAAACAGTACTGCTGGATGGCAAGATTTCTGAAATATCAGCCCCTGACCCCAATCCCGCTGATGAACCCGGCAAAATTGAGCCCACCAATAATTTAAGGGCGAATGAAAGCCCATTGAACATCGAAGAGGCTGAAAAACAGGCAATCATCAACGCCATCACTTTTTTTGAAGGGAATGTCACCAGGGCAGCAAAATTTCTTGGTATCAGCAGAAACACCTATTATCTGAAATCAAAAAAATACAACCTGAAACCGTCCTAAAAGCTTACAGTGTGTGGTTTTAGGACACATTTTTTATCGAGTTTGTAATGTTTTAGGACGGTATTGAATTTCGCATTCTTAAAGAAATTATAAAAAACACAACTTCAGCAAGTTAGATTTTATGGCATGACTATTGACAATGGGCGAGCAACAAAATTGAAGATTTTTACGCTATGTCACAATTTACATTGCCACGCGATTTATACTTCGGCGAAAACACCCTTGCCGAACTTAAAAACCTGAAAGGGAAAAAGATCTTTCAGGCAGTTTATTACGGAAACAAGATAGATTTCTAATTCTATATATTTTCACCTCATGCAAATGAGGAAATTTTCATCATTAGATTTTGGTTACGGGGATCCGGCGATGAGAATCGGCGGATCTTTTTAAAACTCGGAAAATGAAAACACTCGAATTAACACAAAAAGTTATCCCTTTAAAAACAATCAAAAGATTGCAAAAGGTTCATCAGTCAGCGCAATTGCTACTGTCAGCAAATCAGGCGTTTGTAAACGCCGGTTATCTTGCAAACATCTCGGGAATTGAATTGCACGAACTTCTGGCCGATATGGGCATACTATCATTAGCCGCAAACAATGATAGTGTCTTTAGCCTGAATCATTTGATCAAAGCACTCGAGCGGTTTGTAAAAGTTGACAATGATCAGGAGGTGATAATAACAGGTACACGTGAAAGATTGAACTGGTTACTCGAAACCTGGGAATTTGCAGTATATGGATTCAGAATTTCTGCTATTTTTCTTGATTCAGATTTAAATCCATTTATTTATTTACCCGGATGTAAGGTAAAATCACCTGAAACCATGTATAACAATATCAAAAAAAGTGATATCAAATCTGCCGTTCTTTGCAGCGATTATCAAAAAGCCCAGGAACTCACAAACAAACTGGTACAGGCAGGAATCACTTTTATTTACAATTTCTCACCAATGGTTTTAAATGTACCCCAAGGTGTAACAGTTGAAAACGTAATTCCCGGGTATCCGAAATGGCGCGGAAAAATCCATAACGGCAATCTGAGTTAATTTTGTAAAAGCAATTGTTGGATTTACGGAAAAGATAACTCGCCTGACAAATGCGCGAGAACCTTGTCCGTCAGCGTACAATTCTGATGAACGCATGTGAACAACATATCGGGGATTTTATTGCATTTTTTTCATAACTTATTTAAATACTGCAGATTGGATCGGGTGGCATAATATTCGTTATTTTTGGAAGCAAATATTAGCCTGATGGATCGTATTATTGAGAAAAAGAAATGGCCACCCAAACGGATTGTTACATTTGCCGCTATACCAATTGTTGCGGGCGCATTTGTTTATTTGTTGTTCTTCAGAGATAACAAATCAAGATTGTATGTTGAACGCAATCAGATTACAATAGCAACGGTTTTAAAGGATAATTTTCAGGAGTTTATTCCGGTGGATGGCGTTGTTTTTCCACGCACCACCATTTACATTGATGCGGTACAGGGCGGATTTGTTGATAAAAAGTATGTAGAAGACGGAGCTTTGGTAAAACGCGGAGATCCCATTATTAAACTGGTGAATACCAGCATGGAGCTTGGCTATATGGATCAGGAAACCAGAATGTATGATGCCATTAACAACCTCCAGAACTCAAACATCAGCCTTGAACAGAATAAATTTTACCGTCAGCGCGAAGTTGTTGAGCTTCAGTATCAGATTGATCAGCTTGAAAAGGATTATAACCGTAAAAAATTATTCCATACGCAGAAAGCCATATCTGATAAAGAATATGAAGATGCATCACGCGATTATACCTTTACCCGTAAAAAACTTGAAATTGCCATTGAATTGAAACGGCTAGATTCAGTGTCGAGTGTGGGTCAGAAGAAGCAGATTGAAACATCTATTGCCCGCATGTACAATAACCTTGGATTATTAAAGGAAAATCTTGACAATCTGATTGTTAAAGCACCGGCCGAAGGTCAGCTTTCAGGATTCAGTGCCGAAATAGGCGAAACAAAGGGGGCCGGTGAGCGTCTGGGTCAGATAGATATGCAGGATGGTTACAAACTCAGGGCCAACATTGATGAGCGGTATGTTTCCAGGGTTACAACAGGTCAGGAGGCAGAAATGGATTTTGGCGGGAAGATATTTGCGCTTGAAATCAGTAAAATATATACCGATGTTACCAATGGTACATTTCAGGTTGACTTGCTTTTTACCGAAGGCACCCCGGAAGGAATTAAAAAAGGACAAACGTTTCAGGTCCGCCTCAAATTCAGCAGTGCTTCCGATGCCATTATTGTGAAACGCGGAGGCTTTTTTCAGGAAACCGGCGGAAACTGGATTTATGTTGTGGATGCTTCCGGAAAATTTGCCATCAAGCGTAATATACACATTGGCCGGCAAAACACCAATTTTTATGAAGTCCTCGATGGACTGCAACCTGACGAAAAGGTGATAATTTCATCATACGAATCATTTAATTCTAAAGACAAATTAATTTTCAAATAAACCCCGACCCGATAAAAGCACTGAACTATGATTAAAACAGTAAACCTAACAAAAATTTTCAGAACCGACGAGGTTGAAACTACAGCCCTCAACAAGGTTTCATTTCAGGTGAATTCAGGTGAATTTGTTGCCATTATGGGACCATCAGGATGTGGAAAATCCACACTTCTGAATATCATCGGGCTATTAGACAACCCTTCTGACGGAGAGTATTATTTTGGAGGGAATGAAGTTGCTAAATATTCTGAAAAACAGCGGGCACGTCTGCGTAAGGAAAATATTGGCTTTGTATTCCAGAACTTTAACCTGATTGAAGAACTCACAGTTTTTGAAAACATTGAGCTTCCGCTGATATATCTTGGCTGGAATTCAACGCAGCGAAAGCAAAGAGTTGAGGAAGTGCTTGATCAGATGAATATTACGCATCGAAAAAAACATTTTCCACTGCAGTTATCAGGCGGACAGCAGCAAAGAGTTGCTGTAGGCCGTGCTGTTGTTGCCAACCCCAAAATAATTCTGGCTGACGAACCAACCGGAAATCTTGATTCAGCGCATGGTGAAGAGGTGATGAATCTGCTCGACAGTCTCAACCAAAAGGGAACCACCATCATCATGGTGACCCACTCACAACGCGATGCCGAATACGCACAGCGCATCATCAGATTGTTTGACGGACAGATCATTAATGAGAATATCAAAGCAAGAATCTGACGCTAAATTGTAAATAACTGTTTATGTTCAGAAGTTACATGACGGTAGCCCTGCGTACACTCGTACGGCAGAAAGCCTATTCAATCATCAATATTCTCGGATTAACTGCCGGACTGGCATCGTTTTTTATACTGGCTCTTTATATTCAGCATGAACTGGGTTACGATCAGTACCTTGAAAGCAATGGCAGGATTTACAGGGTTGTTGAAATACAGATGGCTCCGGGTGTGGGAGAGCAGCATGTAGCTATAACAATGGGCCCGCTGGCTGAAACCATAAAAGGCGAATTCCCGGAACTTGAAGATGCGGTACGTGTGATGCCTATGTGGAACTATTCAGTGATTTCAAACGGGACAAAATATTTTTCAGAACAAAATGTGTACTATGCCGATTCGTCGGCTATTGATTTTTTCAGGCTTAAACTGCTGGCCGGAAATGCAAAAACCGCACTCACCGGAATAAAAAATGTGGTGATTACTGAAAAAATAGCACGTAAGTATTTTGGTACAACCAATGTAATAGGCAAAACACTGCTTTTCGACAACGAAAGTTTCGCCATTTCAGGTTTATTGGCCGATCAGAAATTTGATTCGCATTTGCATTTTGAAATGCTGATTTCATTTAATACCATCACACATAACCCTGATTTTGCATGGCTTAAAGAATGGGGAAACAATTCGCTCATTACGTATATCCGTATAAATAACCCGGGGTCAAAAGAAAAAGTGGAACAGCGTTTTGCAGAGTTTGTAAAAAAACGCCACAAAGCAGATCCCGAATCATTTGACAATACATCATTTTATATACAGCCCTTTGAAGATGTATACCTGCATTCCGGCCATATAAAATTTCAGATGATGGATAGCATGGGAAGCAACCTTCAGGTTACGCTTTTTGGCATAATTGCCATACTGGTGCTGATTATCGCCTGTATCAACTTCATCAACATTTCAATAGCGCGGTCAGTAAAAAGGGCAAAAGAGGTGGGCGTAAGAAAAGTACTGGGTGCCGGCAGCATCGATCTCATCAGGCAGTTTATTGGCGAATCGCTGATTATCACATTAATATCAACAATAATTGCGCTGGTACTTACCGAGTTATTGCTGCCATATTTTAACGGCATTCTTAATACACAATTGGGTATCAGTTTTTTACACAATCCGCTGTTCAATGTGGGTCTGGTGGTTATGATTATAGTAGTAAGCCTTATTTCGGGATCTTATCCTGCGTTTTACCTTTCGGGATTTCAACCATTGCAGGTTTTAAAGGGAACAGGTTTACAAAGAGGAAGGTCATCAGGATGGTTGAACAGGATACTTGTCGTAATTCAGTTCATAGTTGCTATCGGAATGATTTTTTGTATAATTGTCATCAACCGGCAGTACAATTATGCACGCAATAAAGATTTGGGAATCAATTACAATGAAAAAATTTATGCGCCATTCAGACAGAAAGATGCCGTAAATAAACTGGATGTGCTGAAGGCGGAACTTCTTACAAACCCGCTGATAGAAATGGTGGCGGGTGCTGCCGATATGAACGGAGTATCAGGAAGTCAGGGACCGGTATATGCTGATGATTCGCTTAAAACAAGAATTACTTCAAGGTATGGGTTTGTTGACTACAATTTTTTCACCATGATGGACATCCCGGTTGAACTGGGGCGCAATTTCAGCCGGGATTATGCCACTGATAAAAAACAGGCGGTAATCGTAAATGAGGCTACTGTGGCCGCATTTGGCTGGAAAGATCCGATAGGAAGAAAAATAAAACCTTACAACAACAGCGATTCAGCTGACAGTTATACGATTGTTGGGGTAATTCGTGATTACCATTATTATTCGCTGAAATCAAAAATTGAGCCGGCAGCCTTTATTATTGAGCCGGAACGGTATTCGGGTGTGGTAATAAAGCTTGCCAAAGGAGGCAATGATGATGCTCGTGCAAAGGCAATGGCATTTATTGAAAAAACATGGCTTTCAGTATATCCTAATTCTCCTTTTAACGGAATGTTTGTAAGCGAACGTTTGAAAAAGACGTACAGTCAGGATGCGAATGATTTGAAAATGTTCTTTTTCTTTACAGTGCTTGCAATTCTAATCTCCTGCCTGGGCCTGTTCGGGCTCGTTTCGCTGGCAGTGGAGCAACGTACGCGGGAAATTGGTATCCGCAAGGCTATGGGAGGTTCATCATCAGTTATTGCAAGCCTGTTGCTGAAACAGTTCATGAAACTGGTATTGATTGCAGGGTTTATTTCGGCTCCGGTTGCCTGGTATTTTACCAACCGTATGCTTGATGAATTTGTTTACCGGATTCAGATCAGCGTTCTTGATTTTGCCCTTGCGCTGATTTCGGGGGTTGTGATTGCGCTGGCTGCACTTGGATTCAAGGCATTAGCAGCCGCAAACGCCAATCCTGTTGATGCGCTTAAATATGAATAGCGTATAAAACGCGGATAAAATAGACTTGCCAGAAAGGTTCATCATCAGATTATCCCGCTAGATTTTTAGTTCGGGGAATCTATTAATTGTATTTACTGATAAATAACATCCTTTGAATGGCTCAATTATCAGATTTACACAGGTCTCCTGTTTTCAGGTGGATTCAGAAGCAAGGTCAGTGTTGAGCGTCTGCCGGCATTACACAAGGGCAGCAGCACCTGCCACCAGACCGATTGCAATTGCGGCGGCATAAAACCCGAGAATCACAAGGATCATGATGCCAATAAATTTAAAATGGCTTTTCAGGTATTTAAAGGCCTGCTCCAGTTCTGATTCATTATTTGAATAAAGAGCTGTTTTTAAATGATTTGAAAATTGCAGTAAATACAATGCCGGGAAAAAGTAAAGCGCGGCAAACAGGAAATATACAATGCTGAAAATAAGCGAAAAACCGGCTGGCATTGCCGATGACCGTCCCAACCCATTGATTGCCAGTGGAAGAAAAAGAGCAAGAAGTATCAGTGCCCCGATCATTACAAACCCCAGAACAGCAAAAAATTTGGTCCATTTTCTGATTTCGTTCAGATAGTTTTTGGTTGCAGTATTCACATGCAAACCTGTTTTGTCGTTGATGATTCCATCAATTACCTGTAAATTGTCTTCCATTCGCTAAAAAGTATTAAGTGCAAGTTGATTAATAATTGAATTTTATGGTTCATTGTGGTTATTGCAGTCACAATTCACTGAATTCTTGTAATTCAGTACCAAAACTATGAAGATTTTTTTGATTTCGTACGGGCATTATACAATGGGAAAAGCACTAATAATAATACCGATACAAGCGCAATTGCGGCGCCCACGCCCCATAGATCAGCAAAATATCCGAGAATGGGTGCCAGCATGGCCGCCACGAGTGTTTCTGCCTGCGATTCAGCAGACATGGCGGTAGCCATAATATCTTTTTCAAGCTGATCGGCCACTGCAGCTATACCAATGGGTTTCCTCAGATTTTCGACCAACAGAATGCCAACAAACAACACAATTGCAATCCATACCCATTGCTGATGATACATAAAACCACTCAAACCGCCCATCACAAGTCCTATAAACATGGTAATATTTAGCGGTTTACTCAGATTTTTGAACTTTTCTGCAAACCGGCCGGAATGCCTCGACATCCAGGCTGTGGCCATATATACAAAGAAATATACCACACCTACAACAATGGCTGCGCGTTGCTCGGTGCGGGCCAAAGCAAAAAAGGGCAAACCAAGTGCAAGGGTTTTAAGCACAGGCTGAAGATAATCTTTAACGGCTTTGTAATATCCTGTGTAAACAGCCTGAGTAAGAATAGCACGCAACACAAACTGATTTTTGAACGAATCAATAAAATCATTGAAAGTTTCTCTGAAATTCCGGAGAATTTCACTCCGCTTCAGCTCACTGCGCCGGCCATCAAGGGCAGCAGGATATGTTGATATAAGTATAAGATCCAGCACATATGGAATGGTGGCAGCCAGAAAAACCATACTGTAATTGCCTGAAATATAAACAATAAGTCCTGCAATTACAGCCGAAACAGCACTTCCGGTCTGCGACCATGACCGCGTATGTCCGTAATAATGTGTTTTTTGGTTCTGCCAGTTGTTTATTTTCAGGTACTCAAAAATCATGGCTTTATGAACCCCGCTTCTGAATGCATCGCCATAACCATAGAACAGGATTGCAACCACAAATACGAGATAATTAGCTGAAAAATAAAAGATAAAGAATGAAATTATATAAAAGGCAAAGGCTGAAATGAGCGTCCGACGCCGACCGAGTGCATCCGCAAGCAGACCCGTGGGAATTTCAAAAATATTGATCGTTATTTCGCGTATGGCATACAAAGTACCAATTTCCAGAAACGTCATCCCCTTTTCCCTGAAGAACAGAATCAGAAACGGATCGAAAAAATCAAGGTTTTTCAGGAAACCGTAGGCGCAGAATTTGTAATACTGACGATCTTTCTTAAATGTAATGGGCATTGGTACACAATGTTTCTGATTGACCCGCTAAAATTAGTGTATTGCATACAATGTACGATACTGTTCAAAGAAATTATGCCAATGTTTATCTTC
>CAZKCK010000002.1:0-14346 GCA_964550695.1 uncultured Bacteroidales bacterium
CTCGTATCCTGCTCAGGTGCCTGCTGATAGCTGAGTTTCCACTTACAGGTCACAGGATTCCATAAATACTCACCGATTGCATTGGGTGCTTTGCGGAGCACATTGCGTGCGGTATTGCTGTAGCGGAGCATTTTGCGGAAATCGGCAGCATTGCTAAAAAATACCGTATCAGTTTCAAATCGACTGAGCGGCAGAATGATATGTTTTTTTATTCCTTTGACTCTTGGGGTGTACACCCATGTCAGGTAATAACCGGTTTCCACAACCCGGGTCCGGCCTGCGGCACGTGCCAGTTTGATTGATACCATCATTCCTCCATCGCGGGGATGGGTCCGCTGGTCGCTGATAAAATTACCCATCGAATAAACCGTAAGTTGTTGTCTGAGGCTGTCGAGGTTGATGGTAGCAGGCTGCACCACATGTGGGTGTGAACCTATGACCATATCAGCACCACAATTGTAAGCCCAATTGCAGAAATTCTGCTGGTAAAGGCTTGTATATGTCTGGTATTCATTTCCCCAGTGGAAAAAAACTATTTTGAGATCAACGCGCTGATTAAGCGATTTCTGCAAATCGGACAGAATGCGCATTGAATCAATTCTGTTTACAATTGAAGGTTTTGGTGTAGCAATACCGTTGGTGCCATAAGTATAATTATACAGGGCGATTTTGAATCCCTTTTTGTTGATTATCAAAGGATTTGTTGAATCACATGATACAGAATCATTATAGGAACCGGTATGCTGTATCTGAAAACTGTCAAGCACGGCAATGGTGCGGACTACACCTTTCAGGCCCTTGTCGCAGGTATGATTATTGGCAGTTGCAAGCACATCAAAACCAGCCTTTTGCAGCGCCAAAGCCAGTTCATCGGGCGAACTGAACTGAGGATAACCAGCATAGGGTTCGCCTGCCAGCGTTACCTCAAGATTGGCAACAGCCACATCTGCAGAACCTATAATAGTTTTAACAAATGAAAAGCAGGTGTCATAATTGTATTTTCCCAGACTATCGCGTGCACCGTTTATCTGACCATCATGCCCCATCACATCACCGGCAAACAGCAGGGTAACAAATGTTGTATCTTCCTGAATTGCCGGATAGCTGCCCTTGTTGGTGGACGTTATAAATGACGGAAGTACAAGTACCACCATTAAAATAGCCGGAAAAAAGAATCTTTGCCTGTACATACGGGCACAAAAATAAAGGGATTATTCAAGCTTTTTTAAAAATGTTAATAAAAAAGGAATTCTAATAAGCATCTATATGAAATTTTATTATTTTTGCAGACCGACCGTCGGTATGTGAATCATGAATAGAAAAATAGAAAAGGATCTTACACGCAATCTGATCATTGAAATGGCCACCGCGCTATTTCTTGAAAAAGGCTTTGAGAAGGCTTCAATGGAAGAGGTTTGCAAAAAGTGTGGACTAAGCAAAGGTGGTCTTTATCACCATTTTACGGGTAAGGATGAATTGCTTTATGCTGTAAGTGCCAGATTATCTGAACCAATTGCGGCACTGTTTGAACAGGTAATGGCTTTGGAGAATCCCCTGGAGGGGCTTGAGTTTTATATCACTTCTTACCTTCAGTACTACCACCGGCACCCCAGGGAAGCTGAGTTTTTCATGCTTTCGATGAATAAATCGGCTAACTCACCGGCAATGCAGGAGTTTTATGCCCAGGGATTTGAAAGTGTTTCTGAATTTATTGCTTCATTGTATCAGCAGGCAATAAACCTCGGATATATGAATCCTTTTGAAACGAAGGCAGTGGCCATTTCACTCATGACATCGCTGGATGGAATGACGGGTTATCTGCAGATAATCGGTGACCGGCTCCCGCTGGGGACTATCGTAAACGGATTTAAAACAAGTTTTATAAAACCCTATCTTAAATAACTGAAATCAATCGTATGATGCAAAACAAAACTATTTTACAGACAAAGGATCTGGTAAAGCGTTTTGGGAACCTGACGGCGGTGAGCAAACTTTCACTTGAAGTCAGGGAGGGTGAGATTTTTGGTTTTCTCGGACCAAACGGGGCGGGTAAAAGCACTTCAATCAATATGATGTGTGGCTTGCTACGGCCTGACAGCGGTCAGATTTTTATCAAAGGGAAACCAGTAAATACTGCCGACCCCGAATTGCGCTATCATGTGGGCATGTGCCCCCAGTCAATTATTGTATGGAGTAAACTAACCTGCTACGAACAACTGGTCTTCATGGCCGAAATGTATGGCGTAAAAAAAACAGTTGCCCGTGAACGCGCCTTAAGCCTGCTGAACCGTATGGGGCTCGAAGCCAAGAAAAACAAACTTGCCTCAACACTTTCGGGCGGTATGCTCCGCCGGCTGAACATCATTCTGGCACTGGTACACGATCCTGATATTGTGGTACTTGATGAGCCGGAAGCAGGTCTTGACCCGCAAAGCCGGGTATTGGTTCGCGATTACATCCGCTCACTGGCCAGAGTAAAAACCGTGGTACTCACCACACACAACATGGATGAGGCGGAGCGTATGTGCGACAGGGTTGCGATCATCGACAACGGTCGTTTGCTTGAACTGGATACCGTGGACCATCTTAAACAGCGGAACGGCGCAGTGAACATCCTTGAATTTGCCGTGAATGACGATCATTTGCTTGAGTCAACGGCTGTAGTGCTAAAAAAATCAGGTCTTCCGGTTTCACAGGCCGGAAGTATTTTTATGATTTCCGGAAAAGACATCCTTCATAAACTTCCTGAATTGCTGAATGCATTAGAACAGGAAGGCATAAAACCATCAGAACTGAAAATACGTGAAACATCACTTGAAGATATTTTTATCAGCCTGACAGGCAGGAGGCTACGCGAATGAGATTCTACAGCATTATAATTAAATCTTTCAGGGTACAGCTACGCGATTACTGGGTACTGCTGCTGACCCTGAGTGCATCACCGTTTTTTGTCATGATATACTGGCTGATGTCGTCAACAGGGAATACCACTTACCGTATATTGCTGATCGACAATGACAAACCAGCCGCATATTCACAAATCAGACAGGCTGACAGCCTGATCAATCTGATGCAGCAGGCAAAATATGCCGATAATAAACCCATCATCGAATTCAGAAAGGTGGATAACAGACAGCAGGCTTTCGGAATTCTCAAAA
The DNA here is from genome assembly GCA_964550695.1 of uncultured Bacteroidales bacterium. Lineage (GTDB taxonomy): Bacteria > Bacteroidota > Bacteroidia > Bacteroidales > TTA-H9 > CAZKCK01. Next base: position 3,159 of record CAZKCK010000002.1, read on the forward strand.
ACCGTGATGCTGAAATGGTGCTTGAGATTCCGGATGATTTCTCGGAAAAGATTCAGGGCTGCATAGCGAACCATGACTCAATCCGACCGGCCACCTGGATGGCAGGTGATGCATCAAACCCGCGTTATTCCATAGCCGCCATTATGGCTTACACTTACGTTGAAGAATTTGTGAAACGCCAGACAGGGATGAAAAGTGTGGTCAATATGAAAGAGGAGTTTCTCGGAAACTCGGTAAAGCGCACTGAATTTGATGTTTATGTACCCGGAATGCTGATATTTTCGCTCATTATGCTGCTGTTCAGTGCTGCCATGGTGTTGATACGTGATGTGGAGGATCAGACCATCAAACGATTAAAAATCAGCCGTATGACAGCTTTGGAGTATTTTGCCGGAACCAGTGTTACGCAGATTATCCTGGGAACCATCTCGGTTATTCTTACGTTTATGCTTGCCAAAGCACTGGGATTCAATTATACAGGAAATATGGGGCTCGCAATACTGGTGGGATTTCTTACAATTCTTGCCATACTCGGTATCACCATGATCCTGGTCAGTTTTTGCCGCAACGCCACCACAGTGCTCACTTTCGGCAATTTCCCGCTGTTTGTGCTGATGTTCTTTTCCGGCGCCATGTTGCCCTTGCCCACCACTGAACTGTTCACAATTGCCGGCAAAAGTGTTTCATGGAATGCCATACTGCCACCTACACATGCGGTGAATGCGCTGAATAAAATCCTTATTACCGGAGGTGGGTTACGCGATATCTGGTTCGAAATCCTATGCATACTAATTTTAATTGTAGTTTATTCATGGATCGGCATCTGGCTTTTCAACAAAAAACACCTGAAAGCAGTGAATAATTAAGATTGAAAAGCAAATCTCAGATTGATAACATTGGATATTGTATTCTGTACATTGGATATTGTATATTCAACACTGCTTATTGTAATGCTCCGGAAACGGTATCGGCTTCTTCTTCAAACAAAGTTGAATCAGGTTCTGTAAGCACTTTACCGGGCATGTACATACGGTTAAATTTATATTGGGCACCGGCAAATTTCTTTTCAGCTTCACTTAGTTTACCAAACATGCTTTTGCGAAGCTTCAGCAGTTTGTCATCATCAGAGGTACTCAGCTCACCGGGCTTATTAACTATTTGTTTCATCCTGAGCATTTCATCTTCAAGTACTGCCAGATAAACCCGAAACAAATCCAAAGCGGCGTTTTGCAAAAGCGAATCTCCGGCAAGCGGGCCGGTTTCTTCAAGTGCCTCGGTATATTCGCCGGTCCTGATCAACGTGTTGTGATAAACCTTGTTTAATCCTGTTGAATCAAGGTATTCGCAATAGCGGTTCATTTCAAACAGATCATCCACAATCCGGTTCTGCATTTTCATGATGTGGTTGTAATATTTTTCCGGTTCACTGAGATGACTGCATGCCAGCGAAAAAGCGATTAGGCAAAACACAAATATTCTGATCTTTTTCATGAAGAATAAACCAGGGAAACAATTTTTTCAAGCCATTGGGCATCAATGGCATCGAATGAATCAACATCCTTGCTGTCAACGTCGAGCACACCGGAAACAGTACCATCGGCAAAACGCAGCGGAACCACAATTTCTGACTTTGATCGTGAATCACAGGCAATATGGCCCGGAAACTGATGAACATCAGCAACCACAATTGTTTTATTTTCATTGATGCCGGCCCAGCAAACACCCACATTTTTTGACAGCACCTGACAGGCAACGGGTCCCTGATAAGTGCGTACAATCAGTTCATTTTCGGTCAGGCAATAAAACCCGGTCCAGAAAAAATATTCAAACTTGTGATGAAGCACTGCGATGATGGTAGCCATGCGGGCTTCCGGGTTTTGGGTTTTAGTTAATAAACCCTCAATCTGTTCAAAAACACGCTGATAGCGGCCTGCCTTTTTAGCTTTTTCCATTATATTATCTTTATAATTAACGATTGTAAAAAGAGATTACAGCTTTGCACACATAGTCGATTTCACGTTGCTTCAGTTCAACAAAAAACGGCAACCGTACAATACAATCCGAAAACCGCTGTGTGTTTGGCAACAACCTTCCATCATGCTTATCCTTAAAATAAACACTTTGCTCAAGAGGAAGATAATGGAAAACGGCATGAACTCCTTTCGATTTCAGATAATCAAGCATGTTAGTGCGTTCACTCAGGGAACGGGTAAAAAAATAAAAAAGGTTGCCGTTCATGCTGGCGTAATCAGGAATATGGGGGAGTGAAATCAATCCCCGGTCCTGTAATGGTTTCAGAAGGTTGAAGTATTTAATCCAGGCTTGTTTACGCTTCTTCTGAATAAAATCAAAAACTTCAAGCTGGGCATATAAAAATGCAGCGATCATCTCTGCCGGCAGAAACGAAGAACCCACATCAACCCAGCCGTATTTGTCCACCTCGCCACGGTGAAATGCAGCCCTGTTGGTACCTTTTTCCCAGATGATCTCGGCTCTGGAGATAAACCGGTCATCATTTACAGTTAGCATTCCGCCTTCGCCCGAAATAATATTTTTTGTTTCATGAAACGAAAATGTTCCGAAATGCCCGATGCTGCCCAGTGGCCGGCCTTTGTAAAATGAATCAATGGCATGGGCGGCATCTTCAACAACAATCAGGTTACGCTTTTCGGCAATACGCATAATGCGGTCCATATCACAGGCAATTCCCGAATAATGTACCAGTACAATCACTCTGGTGCGCGGAGTTATAAGTTTTTCTATTTCTCCGGGGTCAATATTCGGGATATCAGCATAAGTATCAGCAAAAACAACCTTTGCTCCTCTCAAAATAAAAGCATTGGCTGTTGACATGAAAGTGAAAGAAGGCATGATTACTTCATCCCCTGCACCTATTTCACTCAGTATTGCCGCCATTTCAAGGGCATCGCTGCAAGAGGTGGTAAGCAGTACCTTTTTAAACCCGAATTTATTTCTGAAAAAGTCATGGCATTTTTTGGTAAAGACACCGTTGCCGGAAATCTGGCCTGAGAAAGCCGCCATGGCCATATTATAGGCTTCGCCGCCACTGAAAAAAGGTTTGTTAAAAGGTACGCGCATCAGCAATGAGCTTTTTAGGGCTGTAAAATTAAACAAATGCCGCATTAAATTATAAACTGTAATTTAGTGGCCTCATTATGGCAAAACGTACAATCTTCAGAGATATTACAGGAGTACTAAGCAGCAACCTTGTTGCAATGGTAAGCGTATTGCTGATTAATATTCTGCTCTCACGTGTACTTGGACCTTCAGGCTTTGGCATTTACAGTTCATTGTTTGCGGTTCCGCTTGTGGTGTTGAGTATTGCACAATTAGGCATGAGCCGGTCCGCAGTATACCATCTGGGCCGCAAATTGTATAACGACAGCCAAACTGTTTCATCAATTCTGATGATCCTCCTGATAACTGGCGGTATCAGCATTTTAGCATCCGCAATAGCTTACAAACTGATGGCAAACCCGGGCTTCAGTCTTAACTGGATCATCATGATTCTATGCGGAATTCCGTTCTTTATTGGCAATGTGTATCTGGGCGGGATTTTTATGGGCAAGGAGCAAATTAAACAAGCAAATATTATTTTCTGGTTACCCGTGATGCTGAACCTTTTGCTCGCAGTGATTCTGGTTTGGTTTTACAAAATTGGTATAACGGGAGCGCTGATTTCAGTGTTGTTCGGAACATTGATTGCTTTTACGGTTTCATTGTTACGGCTGCGCCATGAATTTGATATCCGGTTGGTTTACAGGGCTCCGATTGTTAAAAGTTTAGTAAGCATGGGTTTTGTGTATGCCATAACCACCATGTTATTAAAACTCAACTACAAGGTTGATGTCCTCATTTTGCAAAAGATGGTGACACCTGCAGAGGTTGGTTTTTATTCATTGGGCGTTTCGGTAACAGAACAACTCTGGCTGCTCCCCTATGCCATGGGCGTGGTGCTGATGACCCGTACTGCCAATGCCAATGACCAGACAGTGATGCTTGCCACTACGGCCCGCCTGCTCAGGTTCAGTGTATTGGGAGCCATTACCGGAGCTTTGGCTATGGCGTTGCTGGCTCCTCCCCTGCTACCATTAATTTTTGGAATTAAATACACGCCAAGCATCGGCATCGTTCAGGCAATCCTGCCCGGTATAGTTATTTTTATGATTTTCAGGATTATCGAAAGCCACTTTGCCGGCATTGGAAAACCATGGCTGAGTGTCTGGTTTTTATTGCCTTCGCTGCTGGTAAACATCGGGCTCAATTTTTTATGGATTCCGCATTACGGAGCCATGGGCTCAGCATGGGCCACCAATGTAAGTTATATCCTTGCCACGGTTTTATGTGTAATTACCTTTAAAAGGTTAACCGGACTAAAGTTTACGGAGATGTTCATCCTGCAGAAAGCAGATATCTTGCTGGCAAAGAATCATTTGCGTAACAGGGTGAAGAAGGATGGTTCAGCCCCATCTTCTGCAATTGATTAAGGCGAGCTTTTGTGAAATCACCTTCAGTTGCCTGAACCTGATCTTCTTTTTTTTATTTCTTCCAGCTTAGCAGGATTAAAAATTGATAACAGGAAAAAAGCCACAGCTCTGGGGCCTTTGCTCAGGATATTCATGCGCACATTTGCCGGAAGCTTATCAACCATGATGGTAGCCAGATAGATAAAAGCTGCAAGGCAACGCCCCGGTAAGACCTGCAGTGCAATCAGAGGCATAAAGGCCTTGTATTTACGTTCATAACCGGCTTGTTCAGCCATAGGTCCGAGGGTTTGGTCCAGCAGCATCACCTGCCTGTTGGTGAGTTCATTTTTCCACATTCCCACACGTCCGCTGTTTACTTTTTGGAGGATGCCTGAATGGTATTTTTGTAATATACCGGGTGGATAGGTCTTTGTGAAATTTTCCTTTTGCTCGTGAAAGTTGAGTGATTGAGCGTAATAAGATATTCCGGCAAAAGCACAGAGCTTCCGCATTGTTTCTTCCGGCTGCGCAACAAGGTCTTCGTACCTGATAAAACAATAGGATTCAGGGCGCATTAGGGAGTCTTTATGAATCTTTTTGTAAAAATACTTCCACTTCTGGGCAGGCAGTGATGGGATTGGCAAATCAAATCCAACGCCTTTGATTGACACATAATTATCGCGGTAATCCCGGTTAATGTAAATAAATCTTGCTCCCGGAAAAATTCTGCCAAGGCGCTTTGTATAAATCGAGTAACCCGGATTTTTGTCTCCAAAAAGCTGGATTTTTTCCTTTAGAAACAAGGACTGATATGTTGCATAAACCACTTTACAAATATCACCATATGAATGATTTCCATCCATACCATGCAGATTTTTATGGAGTTGCGGAAAGTCAAGATTCCACATTTCAATACGCCACTGTTTTTGTATGTCCACAAAAAAGTTATCCAAATCCTTTTCGGTCCAGAAGTTCTTTTTTCCATACTTGCCGTAAAGGTTCACAGCAAACTGACATTCAGGCGGAACAACTACATTTGGATGTGCATCAAACAGCATGCGTAGCAGGGTTGTACCTGACCGTGGCCTTCCGACTATAAATAAAAAAGGGATTTCAGTAGTGTTGGATATTTGCATTTTTGGTGAGTAAAAAGCAGTCTGAAGTTCTGTATTTACTGCATTTTCACACTATCCGACCCTAATATTTACGAAAGGTTTAACACGTGTTTAATAAATGTTCTTCAAAAATGTATTTTACAAAGTATCTGTAATGAATTACCAGCTTGTTCTATTACTGAGAATGCTATAAGTTATTGGTTTAAAATACTGTAAACCGCCCTTCTGATTCCTTCAGCATCATATCCGCAAAGTTTGTGCAGTTCATCCGGAGTTCCCTGTGTGATAAATTCATCGGGAACACCAAGCCGTTTGAGCTTTACATTATAATTGTGAAGTGAAATAAATTCCAGCACGGCACTTCCAAGTCCGCCAACAATGGTACCATCCTCCACCGTAATAACCCTGTTATGCTTTTTCAGAATATTGTGAAGCAATGATTCGTCAAGTGGTTTCACAAAACGCATATCAGCATGGCAAATTTTGATACCTTCATGTTTCATCAATTCAACAACATCGCCCACGTCATTCCCTACCGGACCAATGCTGAGGATGGCAATATCATCCCCTTCGGTGAGCAATCTGCCCGTACCCGTTTTGATCGCTTCAAAAGGGCTGTTCCATTCCGGCTGTACGCCCCTGCCACGCGGATAACGGATACTGTACGGGCCTGCATTTTCGAGTTGTGCAGAATACATCATATTGCGCAGTTCCCTTTCATTCATCGGCGATGCCACAACAATACCCGGAATAGCCCTGAGGTAGGCCAGATCAAATGCCCCGTGATGTGTAGGGCCGTCTTCACCAACAAGGCCACCACGGTCGAGGCAGAACACCACATGCAGATGCTGTAGCACCACATCATGAATCACCTGATCATACGCCCGCTGCATAAATGATGAATATATATTGCAGAACGGAATCATTCCATCAGCTGCAAGACCTGCCGAAAAAGTAACAGCATGCTGCTCGGCAATTCCAACATCAAACGCCCTGTCGGGCATGACCGCCATCATCATGTTGAGTGAGCAACCTGATGGCATTGCCGGCGTTATACCAACAATTTTCGGATTCAGACGGGCAAGTTCGATAATGGTTTTACCAAATACATTCTGGTATTTTGGCGGAAGGGGTTCACTGCATTTTTTTTCGATTATCTCACCTGTTTCGCGGTTAAATTCACCCGGGGCATGGTAAAGTGTAGGATCGCGCTCAGCTTGTTCAAGTCCCTTTCCCTTTTTGGTTACCACATGTAATAGTTTTGGGCCGGGTATGCGTTTCAGATCGTTGAGCAACTTGTTCAGTTTTACAATATCATGTCCATCCACAGGTCCGAAGTACCTGAAATTAAACGATTCAAACAAGTTGCTTCTGCGCAGTATGGTTGCTTTAACAGCATTGCTGATTTGCTTGACAATACCACGCGTATTGGCACCATAACGGCTACCGCCCCCGAGCAGTGTCCATACCTTGTTACGCAGGCTGTTGTATGTTTTTGAAGTAGTTACGCCTGTAAGATACTCTTTCAGTGCACCTGTATTCTTATCGATTGCAATACCATTGTCGTTAAGAATAACCAGAATATTGGCTTTTGAAACGCCTGCATGATTCAGGGCTTCAAATGCCATGCCTGCGGTCATACTTCCATCGCCAATAACTGCAATGTGCTGCCTTTTGGTATCGCCCCTGAGTTTTGCAGCCACAGCCATGCCGAGTGCTGCTGAAATAGAAGTGGATGAATGACCTGTACCAAACGCATCGTATTCATTTTCACTCATCTTCGGGAAACCACTAATTCCATTCAGCCTGCGGTTGGTATGAAAAACATCGCGCCTGCCTGTGATAATTTTATGCGGATATGCCTGGTGGCCAACATCCCAGATTAATTTATCGAGTGGTGTATTGAATGCATAATGAATGGCGACGGCCAGTTCAACAACGCCAAGACTGGCGGCAAGATGGCCGGGATTGGTTGAAATAACATCAATAATAAACCTGCGTATCTCGTCGCAAACCTGCGGAAGCTGGTCTTCACGCAATTTGCGGAGGTCGTCGGGGGAATTTATACGGGCAAGCAAGGGACCTGTGGTAGGCGACATTTTCAGTATTTAGAAATAGAAACGCGCAAAAATACGAACAATTTCAGGGCGTATGTAATATTTTATCCGAACCTAAAACCTGTCGACACGCATAAACACTTCCCAGTATTTCTCCTTGTTCATGTTTTCCCAGTGAATATGGTTGTAACGATATTGGTAAGTCTGTATCTGACAAACAATAACCAGCAAAACAATCAGTGTGATGAGGAATTTTCGCCTGAAACTATTCACCGTTGCCTGAATAAGCAAAGCCATGGCAATCATAAAAAACGGGTAAAACTCAATCATCACCCTGCTGCTGAAACTGCCACCGTACCACCAGTTCCACCATGATGACAAAATGTAGATTACAAAAAATACAAAAAACAAAAGACAATAAAACTCATAGCGGCTTTTCCTGAATATAACAACACTTCCGGCCAGGGCTACTGCGAGCATGGGTGTATAAACAAACATCCCTTTCTTATAGCTGATTAAAAAATCAATTATCTGAGGAGATGTAAAATTAAACCCTTCATTGATGTATGAATATACAAAGTAACTGCCTGTAGAAAGTTTGTAAATAAGCAGTTGCAAGGCAGGAATTGCAATTGCCAATGCAATTCCCGGAAGTATTTTAACCGGTTTCTTCAAAGCATTGCCGATGCCAGTCAATAAAGTTTCAGGATTCCCTGCCAAAAATGGCCATGAAAACAATACAATGCCATTTACAGGTCTGATGAGTACGATTATTCCCAGCACGACTGCCGCAAGGTTAAAATAAAGCAGGTTCCCTCCGGTAAAGTACTTACGGCTGAAATAGGCAAACATACTCACCATGGCAAACGAATAAACGTGTGACATACCACATTCACCAATGACATAAAAAAACAGATTGGTTCCGAGAGTTATAGAACTAATCGTAAATGCGCGGGTTACAGGCCCGGTATTGTATAATTCAAGCAGTTTGTTGGCAAACCACAGACCTATGAGCAGGTAAAAAATAGCTGCCACATTAATCATTACGAGATATATTTTCGAGTACCCATCAGTTTCATAACCTGCTACTGTGCTCAAAAAATGCGCAATTGCAAAAAAAGGCAACTGGCAAACAGCAGTTCCGCAAAAATATTTATTGATCACCTGTCCGTTCGCAAATGAGCGATAATCATAGAGCAGTTGTGGATTAAAATATTTCTCTTTCTCAATTTTATCATAAAATCCAAAATTCAGGTCGTGGTAAATAAATGTAGCCGGAAGATAGGCATAGTATCCTTTTGCATCGGCCTCTATGAGGTTCTTCCAGTGATCCTGACCCCAGTGAAGATTGGATGAAACGGTAATTACCAATAACCCAATGGCAGCAATGGTGATAAGCGGAAGACGTGATATCGGTTTTAAAGTTTTGCCGAACATTTGTACTCTGGTTAGTTGTGGTAAAAATACAGATTATCTGATCCTGATTTCATTCATTATCTGGTACTGATTATTTCAGGAGTGCTTCTGGTTTTAATCACTACCCTGATTTTCATGTCACTGTCGTTCATAAATCTGCAATTGAACTTCAAGGTATGAGCTCCGGATGAAAGTTGCGGAATTGATTGATCTATAGCGATATCCCTAACAAACTTCCCCTTTTCGTTGTATAATTTAATGTTGCTGCCATTGCATACCAATGAGCTTCCCGCATTGAAACTTCCGGGCAATTTCAGGGTGAAATAGTTGTCGAGTTCAAATTCAGGCTGGCTTATTTCGCCTTTGTCGCCGGGTATTGTCATTGTAAAAACCAATGGTTGTGGCATATCATTGTTTACAAGACTCCATTCACTGAAAGCAGGCTGACCCGGCTGAAGCAACTGTTTGGTATGTTCAAAACTGTATTGGGTAAAAGGATAAAGTTTAATGCCTTCTGCATCTTTTTCAAGATGAAAATCGTTTTTGGGATTCTTTAATTTTTCAATCTGGTCAGTTGAGAACAATTTATTTCTATACACATCCTGCCAGAGTTTTATAAGTTCAAGTAAATGAGGAGTGTAGGGATTTTTCGAAAGCCCTTCAACTCGTGCCACAAGGGCAAACCCTGCATTGAAACCTGCAGCCCGGGCCATCATCCATTCTATATCTTCGGGTGTGGTAGTTGCTGAAAGAAGAAACCAGCCAAGCATGTTCGGCATATAGTTTCGTTCCAGCAAAGGCTGGTTTTCAATCCTGTAATCGCTCTGACTCTCACGAAATCCGCCATACCAGGGTTCGCCCCAGTTCCAGTAATGGCAGATGTGCCAGTAATAATGGTTTGAACGACTGGTGCCATTCACCAGATTGTGATCCGTTTCTCTGAAAACTTTATCAGCAAAAGCCTGCATGGCATAGTCTCCCTCTCCTGAAGAATAACATCCTTCATGCCCGTCAAAATCCATTTGCGAAACACCCGTTTCATTGAAAAAACGGGCAAGGTTGCCGGCAATTTCCTGTTGAAGTTCAAAATCCGGGAAGAAAACCTCATACGGGTAATCCATCAGCATGGCTGCCTTTTGGCCCCTGACATGAGCAGTTGCTTTGGTTCCGTAACTACCCCTCTGACAACCAATGAGTTTAAAGGGAGGATTTTCTGTAACAGATTTGTATCTGATAATTTCATCCCCGATTCTGAATGCATGGAGCGTGTTGGCCAGGGTATTGTTAAAATACTGATTGGTTGAAATGCCGATTTCATCTGTTTCTGCACTGATATCGCTTAATAATTCAGCAAAACCCGTCACGGCAAGTCGTTTGTCAGGCACAGGGCTTACATAAGGGTCGTTGGTATTAATAAAAGTTGTAAGTGTATGTACACCAATCCGAAGACCTATTTTTTTAGCCTTTTCAACACATGATTTCATGCCGGCATTTCCATGCGGGAACCTTGCCGAATCAAGAATGTAATGACCCCACGACTTAAACGGTCCTTCATGGTACAATGCGCTGAGCCCGGCCAGATTGGCCCAGTTAAGCAATGTGTCGATGTTGCGTTCATTAAAGTCGGAAATCATATATGCCCTTCCGGTTTCAGACGATTGCTTAATCCATGTACCGTCAATCACGGGATGCGGAAGTCCTTCGGAGAGTTCAATTTCACCTATGGTACTTAATGCATCTTTTTCAGCACAGCCAAACAAAGCAATTGCAGAACCCTGCGGGGTTTCACCTGGTATTGGCTTAACAGGCATGGCCGGGAAATGCGGAAAATATTCACACCACACATCCTGCACCCGGGCCACTGAACGATCGAGGGCATATGCTTGCAGACTGCTTCCATACTCCTGCCGTATTGCTGCCGAACCCCGGCTGTTTTCTGAACCTTCAGCATTTTTCAGAATTCCTCCGGCAGTTTTAACGTTGAGCGATTGAATCCCAATAGCATAAAACCCGTCCCTTACAACTCCAATGACCTCACCAACAGTTTTAGAAATATTCAGCGGATAAGGTCCCCAGGTTATTGCATCGGCTATGTGTGACGGCTTGAGTCTGA
>CAZKCK010000002.1:14446-53878 GCA_964550695.1 uncultured Bacteroidales bacterium
AGGCTAAAGGAGTTGGTTTTGAGTGTCGTATTCTGACCGGAAAGGCTGTTGGCAACCAACAGGATGGCGAACAGGCAGAAGAAGAAATTCGTCTTTAAATTATTCAGCATAGGTTTTGTGCATTGGTTCAGTGGAACCACAAAAATACTGTTTAAAAAAGATTTTAAGAAAGTGAATGTTAGCACAATTTTTGCAATGAATCCCGGTCTGATTAAAAATGCGTTTTGCTTTTAAATTTATCACTATGAAGAGTCCTGATTTGAAAAACCTGATATTTATGTTGTTGGCCTCTATGGTGCTGACTTCATGCAGTTATGAAAAGCAACTGGGAAACCAGTTTATTGCAGCGCAAAGTCAAAACTCCCGCGTTTACCTCTCACCAACCGGTTATATATACAAAACCAATCAAAAGTATTACAAATCTGAAGCTTCTGTCAAGCAATCGCAGGCAGCTATTGATTCCGTTAAATTTGCCAACAGCAATTTCCTAAAGTATATTTCTGATTCAGTATTTCTTACGGCGTTTACCAATGGCTACCTCGAAGAATTGAATGCCCTGGGATTGAAAGTTTGCCTTGATGGCCCGGTTTCTCCGGATTGTCAATTACTTACAGATAATTATACAGTTAAAATTGATCAGTTAGAACTTCGCGAATTTCTGTTAAAATATACCGATGAACAGTTTATTGTTGATGCTGTTTACCAGAAAGATATTGATCTTGAAGCAGTTTCACTGCATGCCTGGTTTCTGATTAACGGGTACAATTCTCCAAAACCTTCTATAAAGCCCCTCTATGCCGAAAACTATGTGAGTGATGAATTGTTAAAAGGCGAATTTGTAAAAGCCGAAAAAACCGGAAAAATTTTGCATCGTTCAAAAAAAGACAAACTCACGGTTGAAAAAATCTATAAAATGGCAACAGCCCTTGGGCATAAATATGCTTCTTATACCTTTGACTACCTGATGAACCAGTATATCTTTAAAAACTATCCCCACAACAGCAAACCCGATATCTATCTGCATTTCGACAGGTTTTCCGGAAAACTGCAACGGGCTGATGAAGAAAGATTTACAAGAGAATAAATTCAGAAAAACAAAAAAAACTTAGCCAACATTTAACTTTTAAATCTTGACGCTTAACACTGCGCTTTTTGCTTTTTCCGTGTTACTCCCACCCGCTTGCAAGTAAATCAATAATATGAATTGTTTTTATCGGGAGGTTATGCTTTTTGATATAACCTTCCATTTGCATCAGGCATGATGAATCAGTTGAAACAATATATTCTGCACCGGTTTCAAGTGCATTTTCAACTTTTTGCTGGGCCATGGCGGCACTGATGGGTTCATGTTTTACTGAGAATGTGCCACCAAATCCGCAACACTCATGCGTATCCTTCATTTCAATAAGCTCTATGCCACGCACATTTGCGAGCAATTTACGTGGCTGGTCGGTAAGGCGGTATTCTCTCAGCGCTGCACATGAATCGTGATAAGTAACCTTGTGGGGGAAGCTTGCGCCGACATCTTCAAATTTCAGCACATTCACCACAAAATCAGTGAATTCGTAAAAATTCCTTTTCACCTGTTTGTATTCATTGTGCAAAGCAGAATTGTGAAAAAGCAAGTGATAATAATTTTTAACAAATCCAGCACAAGATGCTGAAGGACCAACAATTGGCCTGTCGTTTGGAAAATCGCGGATAAACTTTTCACCTATTGATTTGGCATCATCCCAAAACCCGCTGTTGTAGGCCATTTGTCCGCAACAGGTCTGATTGGCATTGTAATAAACATCAACATTTAGTTTTTCCAGAATTTTAACCATGTTCATACCGGTCTCAGGATAAACCTGGTCGATAAAACAGGGAATGAAAATATCAACGATCATAAAACTTCAGTTTCTTTTAGCAAACAAAGATACTGTTTTGGATGGTTTATCAATCTGTTTTTTTTATTCAAAAAAACTCAACTGATAGTCCGGCATGTTCAATTTGCTTCCAGAAACCCGGAAATGACTTACTTACAATATCCGGATTCTCAATGACGATACTCCCGATCCTCAGCGCAAAAACTACAAAAGCCATAGCCATCCGGTGATCTGAATAAGTTTTAATAATGCTGGGTTTAAATGAAAACGCAGGATTAATTTTGATGGTTGAAATCGCATCATCCCGGGTTGACACGCCTAAACTGTTCAATTCGGCAATCATTGCCCCAAACCTGTTGGTCTCTTTATAATGCAAGGTTTGAAGTCCGGTGAAATAGGCCTCCGTGTAATTGCATGCAGATGTGGTCATTACGGTTTGGGCAAGGTCAGGACAGTTGGTAAAATCAATCTCCACAAATGATTTAACTGGTCCTCCACCACAAATTGTGAGTCCGTTTGTGCCAGGTGAGGTGATTACTCCCATGCTTTCGAAAATATCAATAGCCTGGCTATCACCCTGTAAATCAGAAAGCATCAGATTTGGAAATTCAATCTTCATGTTACCGGCAATACTACAAATTCCATAAAACGGTGCAGCAGAACTCCAGTCTCTCTCTACTTCTATCACACCTCCTGTATATTCACCTTCCGGTACCTTTATTACCCGGTCATTCCATTCACATATAATCCCGAAACGATTCATTAATTTTATAGTCATCTCAATATAGGGCCATGATGCAATGCTTCCTGTAAGGTACAGACTGATTCCCCCTTTGATGTAGGGGCCAGCCAGCAGGAGTGCCGAAATAAACTGGCTGCTGATGTCAGCCCTTATTTCAATTTCACTGCCCTTAATATCAGATTTGTTGAAGCGTACCGGCAGAAAACCTTCCTTTTGCAGGTATTCAATATCAGCTCCAAGATCGCGTAATGCTGAAACAAGCGCAGCTATCGGACGATTCTGCATCCGCACACTCCCTGTAAGCGTACATTCAGCACCGGTCATTGCCAGATATGCACATAAAAACCGCGCTGCCGTTCCTGCATCATGTATATCAATTACAGGATCAACAGATGTGTGTAATTGCTGAAGTGCCTGTTGCAATACCCTGGTATCATCAGAATCTGACAAATTACTGATATTGATCCTGTTTCCTGACAAGGCATTCATAATCAGCAGCCGGTTGCTGATACTTTTTGAGGCAGGCAATTCAATGCTGCATGCAACAGGTTTTTCGCTCAGTCTAACTCTTACGTACTTCATATATTATTCTGACTTCGTGTGAATTTAAGGGCATCAACATACTGTTCCCCGGAAATATTAATATCGTTTCTTATACTTCCCGGTTCAATCAAAAGGCTACAGTTTATAACTCCATTCCTGTTTTTTTTATCGTGAAACGAAAGCTTATAAACACTTTCAACGTCAAAATCAGGAATTTTAAACCACTTCAAAATAAAATCACGGATAAATTTACCAGTCTCATGGCTTAGCCCGCACAACAATTCGGAGAGATAAGTTTCCGCAATCATTCCAACTGCTATAGCTTCACCATGCAATATAGTTTCAGCGGGGCCGGCATTCAGCAGAAAAGCTTCAAGTGCATGACCCACGGTGTGGCCAAAATTCAGTGCCTTGCGCCCATTTTGATCAAAAGGATCGCTGATCACAAATCCGTTTTTAACTTTAACCGATTCAATAATCAGTTCAGGATTATCCGGTATAGTGTCGGGAATTGTAGTACAGATTTTTTTCCAATGCAACCCACCCTCAAGAAGGCCATGCTTAATCATTTCTGCAAATCCTGATAAAAGCTCACGTTTTGGAAGTGTTTTTAAAAACACTGCTGCTGAAAAAACTGACAACGGAAACGAAAACAGCCCGATCTGGTTTTTAATTCCGCTAAAATCCACACCGTTTTTACCACCAACAGAAGCATCTACCATGGCAAGCAGTGAAGTTGGAACATTGATGAACCTTATCCCCCGTTTGTACAATGATGCAGCAAATCCACCAATGTCAGTAACCATACCGCCGCCAAGATTTATACAAACCGCATTGCGTGGAATTTCATTTTGTGTGAATTGCTGCCAGATTTGAATGCATGATGTCAGGGTTTTTGCCTTTTCTCCTGCTTCTGTAACAATTACAAGAGGCTCTTTTGCAAATTTCACCCGCTCAAGCAAAAGCGGGAGGCAAAAAACAGCAGTATTGGTATCACATATTATAATAAACCTGTCACATTCAGGCATTTCAGAAATAAATTGCTGCAATCCTGCAAGTGTGGAATCAAAAATTACATTGTGTTTAAAACTATGAATGACGCGGGAATTATACATGAACACTTTTTATTTAAAACAAAAGTAACATATCTGCTTCAAATGTAATAAGAACGGCATGTACTTTGATATATGCAAAAATTCGCATATAAACTTTAAACAAATCCGGCAAATGACAGAAAACGAAAGCACCAACAAAAAGAATACAATCATTCAATTAATTACAAAGCGCATTGCTTTACCGGCGCTAATCGGAACCATCGCAGGTGCTGCCGGTGGATTTGCCTATTACTACTTTATCGGATGCAGTTCCGGAACATGCCCGATTACTTCAAGCCCATATATATCAATACTTTGGGGAAGCTTAATGGGCTATTTACTGGGCGATATGTTTGTTAAAAAGAATACTACCAAAGAATCCTGAGAAAATTATTTTTCCAACAGCCAGTGATTCTTTTTTGGCAGGCTTTTTACAACTTCCTCATAAGAATGGTCGATCCAGTTTAATAAAAGTTCATCGCTTACTGAACCATCACAGGCCACAGTATTCCAGTGTTTTTTATTAAAATGATAACCCGGAGTTACAGCCGGGTACATTTCGCGCAACCTTACAGCCGACTCAGGTTCGCATTTTAGAGCGATTGCGAAGGCATTTTCGGTATCGGTGAGGGCAAACATTTTACCCATCACTTTAAACACAAGCGTTGTTTCGTCAAACGGAAAGCATTCTGTGACCTCCCTTTTTGACAGACAGTAATTTCTGAATTCTTCGATATTCATTTTTTAAGATTTTTTAACAATTACAAGGGGTCAAACAACAAAACAGACAAAATCAGAACATTTTGTAATACACCATTTTATACAAATTGAGTAACCGGCAACAAAGTTACTGAATTTGCTTTTAGCTCAAAATGGATTACTTTTGCGCCTACTTTGGCAAGAAATGTTTAATAAATTAATTGTACATTAACCAAAACACACAGGTATGTCATTAAGCCAAAAGATCTCCGAACTTAAACGGAGGATGCGGGAAGCGTCAGAAGGCGGAGGAACAAAAGCTGTTGAAAGTCAGAAAGCTAAAGGCAAACTTACAGCCCGTGAACGGATTTTATCACTACTGGATGCTAAATCGTTTCATGAGTATGATATGTTTGTTGCCCATGCCGGCAAAGACTTTGACATGGATAAGAAGTTTCTTCCCGGCGACGGAGTAATTACCGGAACCGGAACCATCAGTGGTTATCCCGTTTGTATTTATGCGCAGGACTTTACAGTTGCAGGTGGTTCGCTGGGATATGCCCACGCCAAGAAAATTGTAAAGATTATGGACCATGCCATGAAGCTAAAGGTTCCTATTATTGGCATCAACGATTCAGGCGGCGCCAGAATTCAGGAAGGTGTAAATGCCCTTGCCGGTTACGGTGATATTTTTTACCGAAATACATTGGCTTCAGGTGTTATACCACAAATTTCCGTCATTCTCGGCCCATGTGCCGGTGGTGCTGTTTATTCTCCTGCCCTTACTGATTTTGTTTTTGTGGTGGATAAAATTTCACAAATGTTCATTACCGGCCCCGAAGTTATCAAGACTGTTCTGGGTGAAGAAATCTCAAAAGAAGACCTGGGCGGAGCCAAAGTGCAGGCCGAAATTACCGGAAATGCGCATTTTTATGCTGAAAGCGAAAACCAGTGTTTTGAGCAAATCAAGCAATTGGTCAGTTTTATCCCCTGGAACAACGAGAACAGGGCAAAACAATTCCCCAAGAAAGCTCCCAAGCGTCAATATAAAATCGATGAAATTATTCCTACCGATCCTTCCGAACCCTATGATGTTCGCGATGTGGTAAAAGCACTGGTGGATGATTCAGAATTTCTGGAAGTTCATGAATTATTTGCTCCGAATATTGTAGTAGGTTTTTCAAGGATCACCGGCCAAAGCGTTGGCATTGTGGCCAATCAGCCCATGGTTCTTGCAGGTGTACTCGATGTTGACTCCAGTGACAAAGCCGGAAGGTTTATACGTTTCTGCGATGCTTTCAATATTCCGCTGGTTACACTTGTTGACCTTCCGGGTTATCTGCCCGGTGTTGATCAGGAGCACGCCGGTGTTATCAGACATGGTGCCAAGGTGCTTTACGCTTACTCAGAAGCATCAGTTCCCAAAATTACGGTCATTATGCGCAAAGCTTACGGAGGTGGTTACATTGCAATGTGTTCGCACCATCTGAAAGCTGACTTTGTACTTGCATGGCCTACAGCCGAAATTGCTGTAATGGGTCCTGAAGGAGCTGCCAACATCATTTTCAAGAAAGAAATTTCTGAAGCTGCGGATCCGAATGCCATGCGCAAGCAAAAAATAGAAGAGTATAAGGAAAAATTCGCAAATCCTTATGTGGCTGCTGCATATGGTTATGTTGATGCAGTTGTTGAGCCGGGTGAAACAAGGCACTTTGTGGCTCATGCCCTTGAAATTTCTACCGTTAAATCTGAACCCAGGCCATACAAAAAGCATGGAATTCCTCCATTCTAAAAGTTTAACAGGCTTGTAAAATCTGGATTATTAACTAATAATGGAATTACATGGATCAGGAAAAAACACCCCAACCACTCGAACTGTTTAACGTTGACGGTTCCATATATAAGACTACCTTATCGACCAAATACAGGCTTCGTAAACCCTATGAAATACCTGATTCAAACATGATTACGGCGTTTATTCCAGGCAATATCCTTGAGATTTACGTAAAAGAAAAACAAAAGGTTAAAGCCGGTGAAAAATTACTGATACTAGTGGCTATGAAAATGAACAACATTTTGATAGCTCCGTATGATGCTGTAATTAAAAAAATTAATGTTAAGCCCGGTGATAAGGTTCCAAAGGATTATTTGCTGGTGCAACTGAAAAAATGATATCTATCAGGATTCCAATAAACTATTTTTTGAAGCCACCTGCTGTTGCTTGAAAAACAGGTTGTTGTTTTCCACAAAATCAAGAATTTCTGTTTTCCCGGCACCAGTTATTGCTGATGTAACAATAAACTCCGGCATTTCATCCCATGATTGCCGGAGTTCATTTTTATAAGTTTCCAGACTATTCTGAAGAATTGTTTTTCCGAGTTTCTCTGATTTGGTAAATACAATAATCAGCGGTAAGCCACATTCACCCAGATAGCTGATAAACTCAATATCAATTTTTTGAGGAGCTATCCGTGAATCAACCAACACAAAGGTATTGAGCAGGTTACGGCGCCCGGTAAGAAAAGTCCTGATCATATCAGGCCATTTTTCTCTGGTGGTTTTTGAGATACGTGCATACCCGTATCCCGGAAGGTCAGTCAGATACCACGATTTATCGATGATATAATGATTGATGGTTTGCGTTTTTCCCGGCGTGTTTGACGTCTTTGCAAGGCCTTTGCGCCCGGTGAGCATATTTATCAGCGACGACTTACCCACATTTGACCGACCGATAAAAGCATATTCGGGAAGGTTGTCTTTTGGGCATTTCGACAAATCTGTTATGCTTGAAACAAACGCGGCTTCTTTAATGACCATCTGTTTTCCTCCTGATCCTCAGTTTAAAATTCCTAAGGTTTATTTTCTTGATATAGGTAGCCAGATGTCTGGTTTTTTTCTTTTCATATACATCATTGATCGTGATGAGAATGCCCGTTTCTTCAACATTGCCGAATGATTTATTGATGGCAGTACCAAAAAAACGCATGGTGGGCGAAAGGTTCATGTAAGCATTTACCAGCGGAGGAATATTTTCTTTAAATTCTCTGACAGTTTGGTTCAAAATGCGGTAGTTTTCATCGTAAGTACTTCCATTGAAAAGCTTTTCGAATTCACAATCCGGGCATTGAATCTCCACAGGTTCATGCGGATAAACCAAATGGTCAGGATCGGGGAAATAGGTATGCAGAAAATACAACAAAGTATCACGGGCCTGCAGGTGATAATGTGTGTACATGGTCATTTTGCCAAAAAAATACTTCACATTCGGATATTCAATTACAATTGCGCCAAGCCCGTCCCACAGGTTATCAAGTGAAAACATGCCCTTGCGCACATTAAAGGATGCCTGATAAGCAGGTTGAACAAAAGACCGTCCGAGTTCAATGGTCACCGGCACAAATTCATCAATAAACTTTTGGGTAAAATGAAAGAGATGAGCCGTTGGCGAAAGAAAACTTCCGGTTTTTGACCTTGGCAGATCCTGACAATGAATAAACCTGTAGCCACCAATAATCTCCTCATCATCAGGATCCCAGACGATAAGCTGCTGAAATGGGTTTCGGGCAGTATCATAAATATCTATATCAAGTTCCTTCCCGGTTCCACCACCGGCATCGCGGAACGACAGTTCACGCAGACGGCCTATTTCACGCATTACATTCGGTGAATCATGATGTGTAACAATAAAAATCTGCCTTTTGCCATAATTGGTGTTCCTGAGAAATTTTTTCTCGGTGAGTTCCATCGCGATCAACTCACGATCAACTTTAGGAATTAAAGGTTCCATACTTTATCAATCTTTAAATTCAGCAAGACTATTTTTCCCAATGGCATACACATGCTTTTTTAACTTGGCTGCCCAGGCGGTATCCGTAAACCGGGTGTCGAAGGTTTTAAATGAAATTGGTTTGCCAAAGGTTAACCTGATAGTTTTATCCTTCTGCCTGAACATTTCATCTGCCAGAAACAGCATTTCGAGATTCGCTTTGATTCCAAGTCGGGACCTCAGGTTTGCCAGGTTGTAAAAAAAATCTGAGTTCCGGCCTTCTATATAAACCGGTACAATGTTGCGCTGATAATTACGCGCTTTTACCACCACCGTTTTTTTCCAGTCAAGGTCAATAATCTTCCCTTCTGTTTTGCGTGAACACAGTCCTGCCGGGAAATATAACACAGATTTATCAGAAGCAAATGTATCATCAAAAGCCTTCACAAGATGCGTATTCCGGCCATGTTTGTTTACCGGCACAAACAATTGCTGCAGATTTGGAATATGCATCAGCAGATCGTTCACCGGAAACACAATATCCTTTAGTTTTTTTCCCACCACCAGCATAAAAGCCATGCCATCCAGGCCACCAAGCGGGTGGTTTGCAACAAAAAGCGTACGACTGCTTTCAATCCAACCGGTATATCCTTCGGTAACAATATTTACCTTCATCTCGCCAAGAACCGCCTCCAGAAAATCAACACCTTGTTTGTCAGAATAATGACTGACAAAGTAATTCAATTCATCTTCATGCACAATCTTTTTGAGGTAACGAATCAAAAAACCCGGCAACCACCTGTAAAGTGTAGGATTTTTTTCCCTGAGGACTCTTCCGGTATCTAGAAAAACCTTGTCCAATGCGCTAATATTCCTTTCTGTTAAATTATTCGCTGAAATAAACTGAAAATTTCAGGTACAAATATACAACACGATGCCGAATAATCACAAGATTCATCATATTTAATTAATTATCAATATTTTATATTGAATTTACGAGTCAATCATTCGCCAGAAATATTCATATATTACTGGTCAATATTTAAAAATCAATGGCAGTCCATCCCTACAGTAAAAAAAAATTAAATAAATTTATAAACAATTGTTAATCACTTAATTAAATAATAAAAACTGATTGTTAATATCTTTTATGGTGAAAAAAGTTATTAACAAAGTGGGGAATTTTGCAAAAATATTCAACAAAGTGGGGGGAATCACAGTATATTTGTCACTCAAAATCAAAACATGCTGGCATTCATCGGAGTATATGACTGTAAGCTGGATGATAAAAGCAGAATCCAGCTGCCTGTTGCGCTGAAGAAACAACTTCAGAGCATCATGGACGATGGTTTTGTGCTCCGTAAAAACACTTTTGGCAAATGCCTTGAATTGTTCCCGAAATCTGAATTTGAACGTGAACTACGCCGAATCAAGAAACTAAACCGATATAATCCTGAGAACGAAAGATTTATTGATTTTTTTATGAATGGATCCAAAAATCTGGAACTTGATGGAACAGGGCGTGTACTGATTCAAAAAGATTTGCTGGCTTATGCTGAACTCAAGAAGGATGTTGTAATTGCCTCGTCGTTGAACATGTTTAAAATCTGGGATAAAACCAACTATGAGAATTCGATGAATATTACGGCAGAGCAATTTGCTGAACTGGCGCAGAAGGTCATGGCAAATGTACCTTACGATAACGAAGATTAAATCAGGGAATATGTATCACAAACCGGTAATGCTGAAGGAATGTATTGATGGACTTGCCATTAAGGAAGGCGGCGTGTATGTTGACCTTACCTTTGGTGGTGGTGGCCATTCAGCGCTTATTCTTGAAAAACTGAAAGCCGGCCGACTTTTTGGGTTTGATCAGGATGAAGATGCTTTGAAAAATGCTCCCGACGATGACAGGTTTACATTTATTCACAACAATTTCAGATATTTAAAAAACTTTTTACGATTTTACGATGCCATTCCGGTTGATGGCATTCTGGCTGATCTGGGGGTTTCATCCTTTCAGATTGATCAGGCTGAAAAAGGTTTCAGCACCCGCTTTGATGGCGAGCTTGATATGCGTATGGACAAACGTGCCGCATTAACAGCCGCTGACATTGTAAATACCTGGGATGAGGACCGGCTGATTACAATGTTCCGAAATTATGGTGAACTGCAGAACTCAAAAGCCATAGCCGCTGCAATCGTGAAGTACCGTTCGGTGGTTTCATTTACAACAACTGCAACGCTTAAGTCGGCCATCATGAAGTATGCGCCGCGTGGTTCAGAAAATAAGTTTATGGCACAGGTATTTCAAGCCCTGCGCATCGAAGTAAACGATGAGATGGGTGCACTGGAGCAAATGCTCGCACAAACGCTTGAGGTTCTTGCGCCGGGAGGCAGACTGGTGGTTATGGCCTATCACTCACTCGAAGACAGGTTGGTGAAGAACCTGATACGGAGTGGCAATACCGAAGGAAATATTCACAAGGATTTCTACGGGAATATCATCAATAAGGTTACAACCATTACAAAAAAACCTATAACTGCCTCAGAAGCAGAAATTAACGATAACCCAAGAGCCAGAAGCGCCAAACTCAGAATCGGAGAAATTACAACATGAGTACCGGAAGCAATCATATCAATAATCCTGTTGGCGAATTTTCAAACACAGGTAAAAAACCAGCCAAAAAACGCAGGGGTAACTTCGTAAGCAGAATGCTTGACGGAACCTTTGTTGCACAACTGTTTCAGAACAGGTGGTATCCGTTAATGGGCCTTGCAACGCTTCTGGGGCTGATATATATTGCCAACACCTATTATGCTGTAAGTATATTACGCAAAACCAACAAGGTAAAACGCAATTTAATTGAGCTCAATGATGAATTTACCAATTCACAAACAGCTTTGTCAGATAGCACAAAGCAGTCACGGATTGCCAAAAAACTTATACCGGCCGGGATTCATGAATCAGTGGTTCCTCCCGTCAAAATAACCATTTCAGCTCAGGATCAGAAACAACAAAACGAACAGCAAGACCATGGAAGAATTCAGAAATGATATCGTATGGCGATTGTGGCTGATTTACTGGCTCCTGTTTTTGGCCGGCATGGTTGTATTGGGCCAGGTAATATACATTCAATTTGTAAAAGGTGACGAATACCGCAAACTGGCTGAAGATAAAACAATCAGAACCAGCGAAGTTGCTGCAATAAGAGGAAATATACTCGCCATTGACGGTAGCCTGCTTGCAACCACAGTTCCTATTTTTGACATCAGATTGGATGTGGCATCAAAAAATTTTACGGATAAAGAATTCTATAAAAAAGTTGATTCTATTGCGCTTGGATTATCAAAAATATTCAACGACAAAAACAAAAACACATACAAGAAGTTGCTCATAGCAGGGCGTAAAAATGAAAACCATTATCTTTTCATTCAGAAGGGAGTTAATTTTGCTGAGCTAAAACAGGTACAGAAACTCCCCATTCTGCGGCGTGGGAAATTCAAAGGCGGCCTGATTACCGAGCAGCAGAATATCCGCAAGATGCCTTACGGTCTGCTTGCCCGCAGGACCATTGGCTATGAAAACAGCACCCTGAAATTGTATGTTGGTCTTGAAGGTGCTTACAATGAAGATTTATCAGGCACTTCGGGAAAAGTTATAGAGCAAAAAATTGCAGGAGGCGAATGGATACCCGTGATGAATTCGGAACGGGTTGAACCGCACAACGGGAAAGATATCGTAACCACGATTGATAAAAACCTTCAGGATGTAGCTGAAACAGCACTTTTGCATCATTTGGAAGAACAGGGTGCCTATCAGGGATGCGCTATCCTGATGGAAGTCAAAACCGGCGAAATCAGAGCCATTGCCAACCTCCGGAAAAACAAGGCAGGCAAGTATGATGAAATATACAATTATGCACTTGCCGAGAGCATTGAACCGGGCTCAACCTTCAAACTGGCTTCACTTCTTGCTATCCTTGAGGAAGGCGGGGCTGACCTGAACGATGTGGTTCCTTACAGCGGCAGTGTTAAATTTGCCAACCGCACAATGCGCGACTCACACACCTTGCCACTGACCCACATTTCGTTACGTCAGGCAATGGAACAATCATCAAATGTAGGTATATCACTCTTTACTACCCGGTGTTTTGGCCATAACCCCCAGAAATATGTCGACAGGTTGTATAACCTTTCAATCAACCTGCCATTGGGAATTGAACTTGCAGGAGAAAATCCTCCATTTATCAAAGATACGAAGCACAGAAACTGGTCAAAAACTTCGCTCCCGTGGATGTCGATAGGATATGAATTAAAACTCACACCTCTTCAGACACTTACACTTTACAATGCGGTGGCTAACAATGGTATTATGGTAAAGCCCATGTTTGTAAAAGAAATCCGTTATGCCGGCAAATCAGAAAAAATTTGTGAACCTACAATTATCAATAAGGCAATTTGTTCAGCCAAAACAATTGCCAAGGCCCAACAGGTACTAAAAAGTATCGTAACGAATGGCACAGCCAAAGATCCTTTTAAAAACACCCCATACACAGTAGCCGGAAAAACCGGAACCGCATTAATTGCCAATAAAGGTTCATACGTTAATAAAATTTACAACGCCTCTTTTGTGGGATACTTTCCGGCTGATAATCCGAAATACTCCTGTATTGTGATTGTTAACAACCCATCAGAGGGCAAAATATACGGTGGTGTGGTTGCTGCTCCTGTTTTCAGAGAAATTGCCGACAGGGTTTTTGCGACCAATGTCACCGTAAATGATACAACTGAATTATACACCCGTGCAATGCCATTGGCCGATTCAACAGGCGATTCCCTGCCCCCGCTCAGTACCGGCCACAGTGCCGACATGGTAAAAGTAGCCCGCATGCTGAATCTTAATATCACCAATACCACGGTTACATCTGAATGGTCAGTTTGTACTGCCTCTGCTGGTCATCTGATACTTGTACCTAAAAGATTAGGTAAAAATTATTTACCGGATGTAAGTGGAATGACTGCACGAGATGCTGTGTATTTACTTGAATCATATGGACTTAGAGTAAAAATTATCGGAAAGGGAAAAGTTATTTCTCAATCACTCATGGCTGGCAGTAAAGCGGTTAAGGGCAATGAAATTACCATCACACTAACAAATTCATGAGCCTGTGAAAACACTGTCAGAAATATTAAAGAATACTGAGGTTATCAATATAACCGGAGATCAGGGTATTTCAATAGACCGGTTGTCATTTGATTCAAGGCAGATTGCTCCCGGAACGCTGTTTTTTGCAGTAAAAGGAACAAAAACTGACGGACATAACTATCTGGCAGATGTGGCGAAAGCCGGGGTATCCGCCATCGTATGCGAAGAACTTCCTGAAACAACCCATGAAAAAGTTGCTTATATTCTCGTAAAAAACAGCAGCGTGGCCCTTGGTTATATTGCTTCGGCATTTTACGGGAACCCTTCAGAACATCTTAAATTAGTGGGAGTTACCGGAACAAATGGCAAAACAACGATAGCCACCCTGTTGTATAAATTGTTTAAGGGTCTCGGTTACAAGACAGGATTATTATCAACTGTAATCAATAAAATTGATGATGTTACGGTAGATGCAACACATACAACTCCCGATGCAATAGCGCTTAATGCATTGTTACAACAAATGCTTGAGGCCGGATGCGATTATGTTTTTATGGAGGTCAGTTCACATGCCGTGGTGCAGAACCGCATTACCGGGCTACAGTTTGCCGGGGGTATTTTTACGAACCTCACGCACGATCATCTCGATTTTCATGGGACTTTTATAAATTATGTATACGCTAAAAAAGCCTTTTTTGATCAATTACCATCTAATTCATTTGCCTTAACCAATGCTGATGATAAGAACGGAATGGTGATGCTTCAAAACACATTGGCGTCAAAGCACACCTATGCACTGAATACGATTGCCGACTTTCACTGCCATATCATTGAAAATCATTTTGATGGCCTTTTACTTAAACTGAATACCATCGAATCGTGGTTCAGGTTGGTTGGTAATTTTAATGCGTACAACCTGACGGCAATATATGGAACTGCCATTTTACTCGGGCAGGAATCCGAAAAAATATTGTTGGTTCTAAGTAACTTAACAGCAGTTGACGGAAGGTTTGATTACCTCAGGAGCCAGTGTGGCATAGTTGGTATTGTTGATTATGCACATACACCTGATGCGGTTGAAAATGTAATTGATACCATTAACAGCCTGAAAACCGGCAACAGCAGGTTAATTACGGTTGTTGGTGCAGGTGGTGACCGTGACAGGACCAAACGCCCTGTGATGGCCATGATTGCCAGCCGCAAAAGCGAACTTGTCATCCTGACTTCTGATAACCCCCGAACAGAAAACCCGGAAACCATTCTTTCGGAAATGCAGCAAGGTGTGGAAAAGGCAAATACCCATAAAGTGCTGACGATTCTAAACCGGCGTGAAGCCATCCGCACTGCCTGTAAACTGGCCCAACCCGGTGATATCATATTGATTGCAGGAA
Source organism: uncultured Bacteroidales bacterium (assembly GCA_964550695.1). GTDB lineage: Bacteria > Bacteroidota > Bacteroidia > Bacteroidales > TTA-H9 > CAZKCK01. Next base: position 29,699 of record CAZKCK010000002.1, read on the forward strand.
AAGGACATGAAAAATATCAGGAAATCAATGGAATACGACATCCTTTTGACGATAAACAGGAACTGATTGAAGCTTTAAACATTCAGAAATAACGACATATGCTGTACTATCTATTCACATATCTCGACCGCTTAATTGACCTGCCAGGTGCAGGGCTTTTTCAGTTTCTGTCATTCAGGGCGGCTGCGGCAGTAATTACTTCGCTTACCATTACCCTTATTTTTGGCAAAAACCTTATCCGTTATCTGAAAAGAAAACAAATAGGCGAAAGCATCCGTGATTTGGGACTTGACGGCCAACTGGCAAAGCAAGGAACGCCTACCATGGGAGGACTCATTATCCTTGCCGGCATCCTCATTCCCACCATTCTTTTTGCAAAACTTGAGAATATATATATCATTTTGATGATTTTTACGACTATCTGGTTGGGTTTCATTGGGTTTCTTGATGATTACATAAAAGTATTTAAAAAGAACAAGGAAGGTTTAAGAGGTCGTACAAAATTGTTGGGGCAGGTGAGTCTGGGATTAATTGTAGGGCTGACATTGTATTTTAGCCCCGAGGTGGTTGTAAAAGAAAAATCCACTGTACATTCATACCTGCAACGTAATAACGTTCTAAAGGCCAATGTGTACGAGCATGCCCGCGAAAAATTCACCAGCGAATCGGTAAAATCTACCAAAACGACTATTCCTTTCTTTAAAAACAATGAATTTGATTATGCTTTTTTGATAAAATGGACTGGTAAAAATGCTGAAAAATACGCATGGTTAATATTTATACCTATTGTAATTCTGATTATTACAGCAGTTTCAAACGGAGTTAATCTTACGGATGGTATTGATGGGCTTGCGACAGGAACTTCTGCCATAGCAGCTGCAACACTTGGTATTCTGGCCTGGGTTTCAGGAAATATCATATTTGCTGACTACCTGAATATCATGTATATACCAAACACCGGCGAACTTACAATTTTTATCAGTGCATTGATTGGTGCTGCTATCGGGTTTCTGTGGTACAATACTTATCCGGCTCAGGTTTTTATGGGTGATACCGGCAGTCTGGCATTGGGTGGAATAATCGCTGTTATTGCAATCATCATCAGAAAAGAGTTGCTTATTCCTTTGTTCTGTGGCATTTTTCTGGCCGAGAACCTATCAGTGGTCATGCAGGTAAGCTATTTTAAATACACCAAAAAGAAATATGGAGAAGGCCGTCGTATCCTGAAAATGTCGCCATTGCATCATCATTACCAGAAACTTGGCTATCACGAAAGCAAAATCGTTCAGCGTTTTATAATAGTTGCTATTATGCTCTCGGTAATTACCATCATAACATTAAAACTCAGGTAATTATGAAAGAAACTCTGATAGTTATTCTCGGAAGTGGTGAAAGTGGTACGGGTGCAGCAGTTCTTGCACAGGCCAGAGGCTTCCGTGTATTTGTATCAGATCTGGGCGAAATAAAAGACGAATACAAACAAATACTTACCAGCAAACACATTGATTTTGAAGAAGGTAAACATTCAGTTGAAATAATTTTAACCGCTGCAGAAATAATAAAAAGCCCCGGAATTCCTGACAATGCTCCTGTTGTGTTAGCTGCAACCAAAGCAGGAATCATCGTTATTTCTGAAATTGAATTTGCAGCCCGCTACACGCGTGGGAAACTGATCATGATATCAGGCAGCAATGGCAAGACTACCACAACCTTGCTTACCTGGCATTTACTCAAAAAAGGAGGAATAGATGCGGGCCTTGGCGGAAACATGGGCAAAAGTTTTGCTATGCAGCTCTGCGAAGAAGATCATGATTGCTGGGTATTGGAAATCAGCAGCTTTCAGCTTGATGGGATGTTTAAAACCAAAGCCCATGTTGCAATACTTACAAATATAACACCTGATCACATGGATCGCTACGACCATGTTTTCCAAAACTATGTCAACTCCAAAATGCGCATCATACAAAATCAGGGACCCGAAGATTATTTCATTTACTGGGGCAATGATGCAATTATCAAAAATGAACTGATGAGCCGCAAGCCTGCTGCAAAATGCATTGCTTATGGTGAAATGCCACAGCCTGATGCTGACGGCGCATGGATAGCTAACCAACAAATTTACATAAAATTAAACCAAGAAACGATGAGCATGCAATTAGAAGAACTGGCTCTGCAAGGACGGCATAATATTTACAACTCTATGGCTTCAGCCATCTCTGCGCGGGTGTTTGAGGTCAGAAAACAGAAAATCAAAGAAGGGCTGGCAGATTTTCAGAATGCCGAGCATCGTCTTGAATTTGTGGCCAATGTGCATGGCATTGAATTTATAAACGATTCAAAAGCCACAAACATTAATTCAACATGGTATGCGCTTGAAACCATCACAAAGCCTATAATTCTGATTGCTGGTGGTAAAGACAAAGGCAACGATTACGAAACGCTGCGCCCGTTGGTGAGGCAAAAAGTAAAAATGCTTATCTGTCTGGGTATTGACAATACCAAAATCAGAAATTCATTTGTTGATCTGGTTGAAACAGTCTTCGAAACCCGGTCAATTGAAGAAGCTGTAAAAGTTGCCTACCGGTGCGGACAAAAAGGGGATGTAGTTTTATTATCGCCCACCTGTGCAAGTTTTGATTTGTTTGCCAATTACGAAGAACGTGGTTTATTATTTAAAAAAGCTGTAAAACGTTTATAAAAGAACCTGTGGAAAATCTGAAAAACATACGTGGTGATAAGGCTGTCTGGGCAGTTGCAGTGCTTTTGTCAATTTATTCCATCCTCGGGGTTTATAGTGCCACAGGTTCATTGGCGTATGGCAAGGCGGGCAACAATGCCGAGTTTTACATGCTCAAACAAGGCATTATTCTTTTGCTGGGTTTTGGTTTGATGTATGTTACACAACTCATTCCCTACCGGAAATTCTCAAAAGCATCATTTCTGGGGATTATTATTGCGCTTCCGCTTCTGATCTACACGTTTATTGAAGGCGCCAATGTAAACAGTGCACGCCGCTGGATTGAGATTCCATTTACAAATCTCACATTCCAGAGTTCTGACGTTGCTAAAATAGTGTTAATAACCTTTTTGGCATATTTGCTTCAAAAAAAACTGCCACAACGGTTGAACTTTAAAGTTGGCTTTCTCCCACTGCTCATACCTGTTGGAGTAACCTGCCTGCTCATTCTGCCGTCAAACTTTTCAACTGCCTTTATTATATTTGTTGTTTGCCTTGTAATGATGTTCGTCGGTAAGGTGAGGCTCAGGTATCTGGCATTGCTTATCGCAACCGGTATTCTTTTCTTCGGGCTTGTAATACTGATAGGCGTAAAATTTCCGAAAACCATTCCCCGTGCAGCAACATGGGCTAACCGGCTTTCGAGTTGGGTAAGTACTGAAACAATAAGTGAGAAAGTAAATTCTGACGATCACCTGCAGTCAGAGCAAGCCAAAATTGCCATTGCAACCGGAGGAATTACCGGAAAACTTCCGGGTAAAAGCACCCAGCGAAACTTTCTGCCAAGTGCATTTTCTGATTTCATTTTTGCAATTATTATTGAAGAATATGGATTGATTCTGGGCGGTATTTTGCTGATACTCCTATACATCATACTACTATTCAGGGGAATACGCATCGCATTGAAAAGTGATACACCCTTTGGAGCCATACTCGCGGCCGGAATAACGTTCAGCCTGGTTTTCCAGGCAATGGTAAATATGATTGTAGCAGTAGGTATTGGACCGGTAACCGGGCAAACCCTTCCAATGATCAGCATGGGTGGAACATCAATCTGGTTTACATGTATATCATTGGGTATGTTGCAGAGCATTGCGCGAGGTGCTGCCCAAATACCCTTGCCAGAAACTGATCCACAGGTTATTGAAGAAACTGATGAACAATATCAGGAAGGAGTTTTGGCATGAAGGTAATTATTAGCGGAGGCGGAACCGGCGGACATATTTTCCCGGCCATAGCTATTGCAAATGCAATAAAGAAAATTGATACGTCCGCCGAAATACTTTTTGTTGGAGCACTGGGCAAAATGGAAATGAAACGTGTACCCGAAGCTGGTTATCCAATTGAAGGGCTTTGGATCAGTGGATTTCAACGCAATTTAACCATCAAAAACTTCCTTTTCCCGGCAAAAGTCCTTGTAAGTCTTTTGAAAGCCGGACAAATCATCAAAAAGTTTAAGCCCGATGTTGTGATTGGTGTGGGCGGTTTTGCTTCAGGACCAACACTCAGGGCAGCCATAGCAGCAGGAGTTCCAACGGCAATTCAGGAACAAAATTCCTTTCCCGGAATCACTAACAAACTGCTTGCTAAAAAGGTGAACCGTATTTTTACGGCATATTCACAGATGGAAAAATTCTTTCCAAAGGATAAAATTATTCTTTCCGGAAATCCGGTCAGGGAACAGGCTGTAAACATTGAAGGTAAAAAAGAAGCCGGACTGGCTAACTTCGGTTTACAAAACGGTAAAACAACCCTGCTTGTGGTCGGAGGAAGCCAGGGTGCATGGTCGATAAATGAAGCTATTGAGAAGGCTATTCCGCAACTGATCACACATGATATACAAATCATCTGGCAGACAGGTTCACCTTTCAAAATGCGGGCATCTCAGGCCATTCTCAAATCCGGAAGCAGTATGGTACAATCAGTTGAATTCATCAATCAGATGGAACTTGCTTATGCCGCTGCTGATATCATTGTTTCCAGATCAGGAGCTATCGCCATCAGTGAGTTGTGTATCGTGGGCAAACCGGTTATTCTGGTACCGTATCCAGCTGCAGCAGAAGATCACCAGACAAAAAATGCAGCCGAACTTGCAAACAGGCATGCAGCCATTCTACTCAGCGACAGACTGGTACGAACAGATCTCGCACAGGAAATTCTCAGACTTGCTTCCGACTTTAGTCAGCAGCATACGCTTTCGTCAAATATCAAAAAAATGGCCATTGATGATGCAGATAAACGCATTGCCCGCGAAATCATCAGCATGGTTCATTCAAAAAAACAAGCATAATATGGATATCCGGTCAGTTAAATCAGTATATTTTCTCGGAATAGGCGGCATTGGAATGAGTGCCCTGGCCAGATATTTTGCCATAAAAGGAGCTGGTGTCAGTGGTTATGATAAAACTTCCACCGAACTTACAGATACGCTTCAGGCTGAAGGAATTGCAATTCATTTTGAAGAAGATTTAAGCAAAATTCCACAAGATACCGAACTGATTGTTTATACTCCGGCCATTCCGAAAGACAATGCCGAACGCGTATACCTTGAACAGTCGGGCATTACAATGCTTAAAAGATCAGAGCTATTGGGGCTGCTTACTGCGCAGAACAAAACCATTGCCATCAGCGGAACACATGGCAAAACAACCACTTCAACCATGGTTGCACACATTCTGAACTCGGCTCATACCGGATGTACTGCATTTTTGGGAGGCATTTCAAAAAACTACGATAGCAACCTGATTCTTAGCCCTGAAGATACCTGGATCGTAACCGAGGCTGATGAATTTGACAGATCGTTCCATCAATTATTTCCAACGCTGGCAGTTATCACCGCCATTGATGCTGACCATCTGGATATCTACGGCACATACAAAGAACTTGTTATTGCCTTTAATCAGTTTGCATCGCAGGTAAAACAAGGTGGTGCCGTATTGATAAAAAAGGGACTTGAACACCTGATTACAAACAATATAAGCGCTAAAATCCTGACTTATGGGGTGAATCAACCCGAAGCAGATTTTAATGCAAGGAACATCAGGGTTGAAAATGGCGTTTACAATTATGAAATTTGCACACCGACAGGAATTCTTGACAACATTGAGCTCGGCGTTCCGGCACTGATGAACATTGAAAATTCTGTTGCAGCAGCAGCTATGGCCCAATACAGCGGATGCGATGCCATTGAAATCAGAAACGGATTAAAGACTTTTAAAGGCATTCACCGCAGATTTGAAATGAAATTTAAACATGCCGGACTGGTATATATTGATGACTATGCGCACCATCCCGAAGAAATCAGAGCGCTGGTCAATTCAGTACGACAATTGTATCCGGGTGTTGCAGTAACCGGCATTTTCCAGCCACACCTGTTTTCACGGACGCAGGATTTTGCCGAAGGTTTTGCAAAAAGCCTTGATCTGCTGGATTATACATATCTTCTTGATATTTACCCGGCACGTGAACTTCCGATACCTGGAGTCGACTCTCAATTAATTGCAGGCAAGATGTTGAAGCCCTGTGCTATTGTATCACGAGAGGAGGTCCTGAAAATTGCTTCTGATTTAAGTGAGGGCATTCTGCTCACAATTGGTGCAGGCGATATTGACAAACTGGTGGCTCCCATTGAAGACATCCTTCACAAAAAAGCAGGCATATGAAAAAAATCCTGACCATAAGTATCTGGACCATATTACTTGCCGGAACCGCAGTATTGCTGGGATTTGTAAACATTGAAAAGCAAAAAACCGTTTGCAGCAATATCATTGCAACTATTACCCGACAGGGAGAAGCAACCCTGATTACCCGGGAAGAACTGATCATGCTGATTCAGCAAAATGATCAACCTCTGAAAGGAAGGCTGATTGAAACAATCAACCCCCGGTTACTTGAAAGTACGCTCAAAAGAAATCCATTTATCCAGAATGCGGATGTATATACAATGCTCAATGGAACCATTGTAATTAATGCCATTCAGAGAGATCCGGTAATAAGGATTTTCAATTCACATGATGAGCAGTTTTATATTGACCGAAACGGAATTTTATTTCAAACCAGCAAGGATCACCCAGCCAGAATACTTGTGGCAACAGGCAATATAAACGCAAAGTTCAAACCGGGATTTAATGTCAATTCTATAGCTGATAGCCTGAAACCCAAAGCAATATTGTATGGGATATATCGGCTGGCCCTCACTGCCCGGAAACTGGAGTATATACAACTTCTTGCGGGCCAGATTAATGTGAATCAGAATTATGAATTTGAATTATTTACAAATACCGGCAATCACACAATTCTTGTGGGAGATGCAGTGAATCTGGAACAAAAATTCAACCGGTTATACTGGTTTTACAAAAAAGCCATATCTCAGGTGGGATGGGAAAGATATTCTACTATTAACCTCAAATATGATAATCAGGTGGTTTGCACACTAAAATAGTTTACATATGGAAACATCAGAAGTATTTATTGTAAGTCTTGATATTGGAACAACCAAAATTGCAGCCATTGTTGGCCGTAAAAACGAACACAATAAAATTGAAATTCTCGGCTATGGAAAAGCTGAGTCGCTTGGTGTCAAGCGCGGAGTGGTTGCCAATATTGAAAACACGGTTCAGTCAATAAAAATAGCTGTGGCCGAAGCGGAAACACGATCAGGTGTTGAAATTAAATATGTAAATGTTGGCATCGCCGGTCAACACATCAAAAGCCTGCAGCACAGGGGCTCACGTATCAGGCAGAACGGAGAGGAAGAGATTACTCAATCAGATATTGATGATTTGATTAACGACATGTACAACCTCAACATGAATCCGGGTGAAGAGGTGATTGATGTAATTCCTCAGGAGTTTACCGTTGACAAGGAAGATGGAATAAAAAATCCGGTGGGTGTTCTCGGCACATCACTTGAAGCCAACTTCCATATAATCATCGGGCAGACTGCAGCGGCACGCAACATTTATAAATGCGTTAAAAAGGCAGGACTTGAAGTTGTTGACCTGATTCTGGAGCCTCTCGCTTCATCGGAAGCTGTGCTTGCATTCGATGAAAAAGAAGCCGGCGTAGTGCTGGTTGATATAGGTGGGGGTACCACCGATATCGCTATTTTTCAGGATCATATCATCAGACATACTGCAGTAATTCCATTTGGTGGTGACATCATTACAGAAGATATAAGGGAAGGTTGTTCAATCATTAAGAAACATGCCGAAGATCTGAAAATAAAATTCGGATCAGCGCTGGTAAGTGAAAACCGGGATGAGGATGTTGTAGCCATTCCGGGCCTCAGAGGAAGACCGCCCAAAGAAATTACCCTGCGCAATCTTTCAAATATTATTCAGGCCCGAATGGAAGAAATCATCGAGCAGGTGTATTTTGAAATTAAAAACTCAGGATTCGAAAAGAAGCTCATTGCCGGCATCGTTCTCACTGGCGGAGGAGCTCAATTGAAGCATATCAGGCAACTAACAGAGTATCTTACAGGACTGGATACACGCATAGGATACCCCAACGAACACCTGGCTCCGGGAGCTCCTGATGATATGGCAAGCCCGATGTATGCAACCGGCATAGGACTGGTAATTTTGGGTCAACAACGCTTTGACAGCGAACTAAAAAAACGCCTGCGCGACAAAGCCCCATTGCCAGAAAAACCACTGATTGCGCCCATTATTCCACCAAAACCGGATGAAAAACCAAGGGCCAAAGAAGAACGCAGAGAAGGATTTCTGACCCGCATCAAACGCTTCTTTGAAGACGAATCTGATTAACAATTACTTACATTCAAAAAATTTTGAATTATTCGGTTTGTAATTAACAAACACCTGTTGATAAAAAATTAAAATAAGCGGATAGGGCTTAAAACAAATGCATAATTTTAAGGAGGATATTAAAATGAATAACATGCTAAAATTCGATTTGCCAAAAGGGCAGTCGGCGAGTATTAAAGTACTGGGCGTTGGCGGTGGCGGCAACAATGCTGTAAACCATATGTATAAAGAAGGTATTAAAGATGTGGACTTTATACAATGCAATACTGATGCACAGGTACTGGAAATAAGTCCTGTGCCGATTCGTATACAACTGGGCAGTACAGGCCTGGGGGCAGGCGCCAGACCTGAAGTCGGACGCCGTGCTGCAGAAGAGTCAATTGAAGAAATCAGAAATCTGCTCGAAAAAAACACACAGATGCTGTTTATTACCGCCGGAATGGGTGGTGGTACCGGCACCGGTGCTGCTCCGGTTATTGCAAGTATTGCACGTGAACTTGACATACTCACAGTTGGAATCGTAACGCTTCCGTTTAGTTTTGAAGGACGCAAACGACGCCTCCAGGCCGAACAGGGCATTGAAGAACTCAGAAAATATGTTGATACGCTCTTGATTATCAATAACGATAAAGTCAGGGAACTTTTTGGTGACCTTAAACTCACTGAAGCATTCCACCATGCTGATAACATTCTTTCGACCGCTGCAAAAGGAATAGCAGAAATTATTACGGTAAAAGGCTATATAAACGTTGACTTTGAGGACGTTAAAACGGTAATGAAAAACAGTGGCAAGGCTATCATGGGATCCGGTTTGGCTTCCGGAGAAGACCGTGCCATCAAAGCCGCTTCACAGGCCCTATCTTCGCCCCTGCTCAACGACAACGATATCAATGGTGCCAAAAACATGCTGCTATACATATCCTCTGGCGTGGAAGGCGAAATCACCATGGATGAAGTTTCAGAAATTACCGATTATATTCAGCAGTCTGCCGGACTCGATGTTGATATTATCTGGGGTACCGGATTTGATGAAGTTTTAGGCGATCAAATCAGCATTACGCTGATAGCCACCGGATTCGAAGCAAAAAGACCTCCGGTAGAAGATCCCATTAAAAAGAACATCATTCCACTGAATGATGAAGTGGCCACCAAAGCAACTTTTCAGCCGCAGCAAGTTGAATCTATCATCAGAGAAGAGATTTCGCTGATAAACCGCGTTGAACGTATTGAATCCTTTCAGGCTCCGGGCCCTCAGGCTGATACCATTGTGATGCAGGAAGTTGAAATGATACAGCCAACAAAACCTACTCCTGTGCACACTGAACCTATAACTGAAATTACTTTGTTCAGCAGACCCGAACTTGAAATAACAGACGAAATTGAAGTTAAACCCAATCAAAAGCCTGAACACCATCTGCTTACAAAAATCGGGACACCAAACCGCCCGATGGAATTCGACAATACCGAACGCAGGCGTAAGTTTAACCGCTTCAGTGTTACTCCGGATATGGTCGACAATTATGAAAAAGTGCCGGCATATAAACGTAATGGGTATGAACTCACCCAGACTCCTCCGGCATCAGCACAAATTTCGAATAAACTGGTTTTGAATGAAGATAATGAAGTCAGAAACAACCCCTTCCTCGAAAAAGGAAGTGTAGATTAACCACGATCTGATAACATTGTAAAAATATCAAGAATTATGTCACTGGAAATTCTGATCAATAACGATATAAAGGCAGCCATGCTTGCCAAAGACAGGCGAAAACTCGAATCATTGAGAGCCATTAAGGCTGCCCTGCTGCTTGAAAAGACGGGAAAAGACACTTCGGGTGGCGAGATTCCGGCAGAAGTTGAATTCAAACTACTTCACAAACTCGTGAAACAACGCCGTGATTCAGCCGAAATATATGTTGCTCAAAACAGGCAGGATCTTGCCGAAGAAGAATTATTTCAGTTGTCCATTATCGAAGCTTACCTGCCAAAAATGATGAGCGATGATGAAATAAGGGCTGAAATTAAACGCATTGTAACAGAATCCGGGGCCACTTCAATGAAAGATATGGGAAAAATTATGGGCATTGCCTCTAAAGAACTGGCCGGTAAAGCTGATAATAAAACCGTTTCGGTCATTGTGAAAGAAATACTCGGAAGCTAAGCTAAAACCTCCTGATATTGCATGAAGGGTCGGCTAAATGCCGGCCTTTTTCAAATACAAAAATATGGCACACATCAAAATACTGTCCGTTAATATTTCAGAGCTCAAAGGCACGGTTAAAAAAACAGTCCCTGAAATTCACCTTACTGTTAAAGGCGTTGAAAACGATGCACATGCAGGTGACTGGCATCGTCAGGTAAGCATGCTCGCCATTGAAAGCATCCAAAAATTTGAGGGCATGTCAGGAAGAAAAATCAGGTTTGGCGAGTTTGCGGAAAATATTACGACCGAGGGAATGGAATTGTTTCATACCAAACCCGGCGACCTTTTTGTTAATGATAACATTATACTGGAAGTCACGCAGATAGGAAAAACCTGCCATGGTTCAAACTGCAATATATTCAAAGAAGTCGGGGCCTGTGTAATGCCAAAGGAAGGCATCTTTTGCCGGGTGATCAAAACCGGTGTGGCAAAACCCGGTGACATCCTATTTTATCAGCCCAAAGCACAACCGAATGTTTAACCCGGAATCACATTTATTTAAAATACTGATAATTACACTCAGTGATCGGGCCAGCAAAGGTGAATACACCGACCGGAGCGGACCCGAAATCAAACAGTTAGTATCAGGATTTATGCATGGCATCGGCTGGAAAAATGAAGTGAAAACCATCATAATTCCCGATGACGCCATCATGCTTCAAAAGATTGTTGAAGAGGCCGTTTCTGAAAACACCGATTTAATTTTTACAACAGGAGGAACCGGCATCGGGCCACGTGATATCACTGTTGATACCATCGCACCCATGCTTCACAAACAAATTCCCGGTATCATTGAAATGATCAGGATAAAGTACGGAACCACGAAACCTGCAGCACTGCTTACGCGCGCTGTAGCAGGGATGATCGGCACAACCCTTGTTTTTACACTGCCCGGAAGTGTAAAGGCGGTAAATGAGTATTGCACAGAAATATTTACCATTCTGGAACATGCATTTTATATGATGTACGGAATTGACAAACACAAGTAATATGATGAAGATAAATCTGAGAAAAGCCAATAAGCACGATATTCCTGCCATACTTGAGTTGATTACTGAACTTGCCGAATATGAGCGTGCTGTGCGTGAAGTTACTATTGATCTTACGCAATTAGAGACTGACGGTTTTGGATCAAACCCGCTGTTTGAGGTTATTTTGGCTGAGAACGGCGAAGGGATTGCAGGTATGGCATTCTGGTTTTATGCTTATTCAACATGGAAAGGTAAATGCATATACCTTGAAGATATTATTGTTAAAAATGAATTGCGCGGCCAGGGTATTGGCACCCTGCTTTTTGAAGCTGTTATTGCACGTGCAAGTGAAGTCAATGCCAAAAGGCTGATGTGGCAGGTGCTCGACTGGAATGAGCCTGCCATTGCATTCTACAAAAAATATAAACCCGATTTCAGCAATGAATGGTTAAACGTACGAATGAACGAATTTCAGATTGAAGAACTATCACAAAAAATTATAAGTAATGCTGCTAACTGATCTGCAAGCCCTTGGCTTATTAAACAAGCATATAAAAAATGAAAAAATGATCCAGCATTGCCTTGCTTCACAGGCAGTTCTAAAGGCCATTGCCAGGCGGTTAGGACAGAATGAGGCTCAATATGGCCTCGCCGGATTGCTTCATGATATTGATGTTGAATATACGAATGCTGACTCATTAACACATGGCCCCGTTGGAGCCGGCTGGCTGGCTGAATCAGGCGTTGATCCTGAAATTGTGGATGCTATTGGAATGCACAACGAAATGGCCACAAACATCCCGCGCACTACCATGTTTCAGCATGCTCTTGCTGCCGGTGAAACAATTACCGGGTTGGTCACTGCCACAGCCCTGGTTTATCCTGACCGCAAACTTGCCTCTGTTAAAACCAAATCTGTTGTAAAACGGATGAAGGAAAAAGCCTTTGCTGCTTCTGTAAACCGGGAAACCATAATGGAATGTGAAAAAATCGGAATTCCCATCGATGAGTTTGCCGAGCTGGCCATCCAGGCCATGCTGGGAATACATGATGACCTTGGTTTGTAATACATTGCTTTACTGAATTGAAAATGAATTAAAAAACCTGACAATGAAAATCCTGAACACCGTTTACATCCCCTATATCGTGTTGATTACTGCTTTTCTGATTTTAATCGGATTTGTTGACAAAAACGACATTTTTACCCAAATCAGGATTACCCGCGAACTAAACAAATTAAAGGCGGAGGAACAGTATTTTAAAAACGAAATTGCAAAAAACCGGGAATCCTTACAAAAATTAATGACCGACCCTGCAACTCTTGAAAAGTTCGCACGTGAAACCTATCTGATGAAACGTGATAATGAGGAAATTTTTCTGATTGTTGAAGATTCTGTCAACATTGAATAATCAGTAAGGATCAACATCCACAATAATCCGGACCTGTTTGAACTGAGTCATCTTCCCGATTGCTGCAATCACCTGCCTGATGTGTGTTTTTGAAACAGGAAGATTGGTATCACGTTCTATTTTAAGCACAATCTGCTTGATATACAAACCTTTGATTCTGGCTACCAAAGGGAATTCGGGACCAAGAACATTATTTGCAAACAATTTCCTCAATTGTTCAGCAAGTGCTGAAGCCGCATCATTGGCAACCGTATAATCCCTGTGTTTTATATCAAAACGGATGAGGCGGACCAAAGGCGGGTACCTGTAATTATTCCGCTCATTGAGCTGGTCAATAAACATACTGCCATAATCATTTTCAACTACATATCGTATTGCCGGATGCTCCGGTCTGGAGGTCTGAATAATTACTGATCCCTGCTTATTTTTACGCCCTGCCCTGCCACTTACCTGAGCCATCATCTGGTAACTGCGTTCAAAGGCCCTGAAATCAGGGAAAGAAATCATATTATCAGCATTCAGTATGCCCACAACGCTCACATTATCAAAGTCGAGACCCTTTGTAACCATTTGAGTACCAACAAGTATGTCAATACGTTGTTCTTCAAAACCGGTAATTAACTGCTGATGTCCGGTTTTAGATCGTGTAGAGTCAAGATCCATTCTGGCAATGGAGGCATTCGGAAAAAACAAAGCAAGTTCATCTTCTATTTTTTCGGTTCCAAAACCTTTCATTTCAAGCAATGGATTTGCACAAACCGGACACTGGGCAGGTATTGAAATCCCATAACCGCAGTAATGACATTTTAACTGATTGATATTCTTATGGTAAACCAGCGTAACATCACAATTTTTACATTCGGGCATCCAGTTACATTTGCTGCATTCAATGCGTGGGGCGTATCCCCGCCTGTTCTGAAAAAGGATGACCTGTTCCCTGTTTTTAAGTGCCGTTTCAATCTGCCTGAACAAGAGTCCGGTAAAATGCGATTTCATTGTACGGTTGCGCTGCTCTTCGCGTACATCGGCCACAACCACACGTGGCATCAGCATACCGCCAAAACGGGTACTTAATGTTACCAGACCATACTTTCCCGATTTTGTATTGAAATAGGATTCAACTGAGGGTGTTGCTGAACCCAAAAGCACTTTCGCACCGATTAATTGTGCCAGATAAACCGCTGCATCACGGGCATTGTAACGTGGTGCCGGATCATATTGCTTGTAGGAAGCATCGTGTTCTTCATCAACAATGATTAATTGCAGGTTATTATATGGTAGAAATAATGCTGATCTGGCACCAAGCACAAGTTTAAAACCTTCAAGACCCTGATCAGTGGCCGAAGCTACCCTTTTCCATATTTCTGTACGTTCCTGTTCATTAAATTTTGAATGATAAATAGCAGCCTGATTTCCAAAGAATTTCCTGAGTCTTGTAATAATCTGGGCTGTAAGAGCAATTTCTGGCAACAGGTATAGTACCTGCCCTCCCCTGGCGATGACATCCTGAATCAGTTTGATGTAAATTTCAGTTTTTCCGCTCGATGTAACTCCGTGCAAAAGCACCACCGGTTTTTCAATGAACTGGCTTTTTACAGATCCAAGGGCTTTTTCCTGTTCTGCATTCAACTCAATACCAGAAACCGAATCGGGATTAAAATCACCAAAACGGCTCACAATCCGTTCCTCTACGGCAAATATTCCTTTTTTAACCATTGTATCAAATACCGATGACTGGGCTTTGGCTTCCCTCAGCAATTCGGTTTTTGAAACAACATTTTTCCGCATAAGGAGCGAAAGGAATGCCATTAGGATATCAGACTGGCGCGGTGCCTTTTTTTCGAGAATATCAAAAAGTTCATGCTGGCTTTCTTCGGTCTGAAAAGCAATTTCAAGCGTTACAAAAACCTCTTTTTTAGGGCGATAGCGCTCTTCAAGTTCCTCCTCAAGTAATACTACCTTTTTATCGATGAGGGTTTTAATTAATGGGATAACCTTTACCTGATCAACTATTCTGGCGGCATCAGTAAGCGTAAGTACTTTTTGTATCTCAACAGCCTCTGTAATAAGCTGCTCTTTTTCAGTAAGCTGCGAAAAATCACCTGAAAAATCAGGGTGCATCACAATCCGTGACTCACTTGCCAGTTTGAGCACCGAGGGCAATGCCGCATTCATGACTTCCCCGGCCGTGCACATATAATAAGATGCCACCCACTCCCAGAACCTGAATTGCAGTTCATTTACCAATGGATTGGCATCCAGTATTGAAAGTATATATTTAATATCATACCCTGAAGGAATCTGCTCATGAATACGGCGAACAAAACCGGTATAGAACCTTTGCTTTCCGAACTGAACCACAACCCTGTGGCCGGGCAAAAGTACCTCATTCAACTCCCTGGGAACGCGGTAAGTAAAATAACCATCAAGCGGCAAAGGCAACAGGACATCCGCAAATAATGTCACGCGTTCCATGGTACAATAAATTAATTCTGTTTACAACAATTGAATGTGTAAAATTAACTGATTTTACCCAACTTTATATCCTTTACAAACAAACCTGCCGAAAATGCTTATTCCCGGCCGGTCTCAATTGCTGAAACCTCACCGGCATGTTGATTCTCATCAGCAGCCAATCCTTGTTTCGAGGTTTTACGACTACCCTGATAAATTTCAAATTTATTAAACCGGCACTCCAACGGGCCGTTAAACAGGTGTATTTTGCGCGAAGGGTGAAGGCCAAGGTGTTTGAGTGCAAACAAATCAGACGTAATGATCCAGGCATCAAAACCCAGATAATGCTTTTTCAGTGTATCGCCAATACTCTTGTACAATGCCACGATATCATCGTTTTTCATGCGCTCGCCATAAGGCGGGTTCGAAATCAGCACACCGGGTCCATCAAATGAAGTTTCCTCAAATCTGGCTTTCCGAAGTGTTACATCATCAAGCAGTCGGGCCTTCTTAAGATTTTGCTTAGCATGATCAACAGCCATCGCTGACATATCTGAACCAAAAATTTCACATTCCTGCTTTTTGATCCGGCGGGCAGCATCTGATTTAACCTGATTCCACATGGTCCGGTCAAAATCACGCCATTTCATAAAACCGTACTCATTGCGGAATTGTCCTGCCGGTATGTTTTGGGCCAGCATGGCAGCCTCAATCAGAAAAGTACCGCTTCCGCAAAAGGGATCCACAAAATTCACCTGCTTGTCCCAACCGGTAAGCATGATCATTCCGGCTGCAAGTGCCTCATTGATTGGCGCAAGCCCGATAGCCTGCCTGTAACCTCTCTTATAGGTAGGTTCACCCGAACTGTCGAGATACAAAATACAATTCTTTCCGCTTACAAACAGACTCAGACTGATATCGGGATTATCCTTGTCAACATCCGGTCTTCTCTTAAACTTTTCAACAAACCAATCGGCAACAGCGTCCTTTACTTTTAGCGAAATATAGTGAGAATGTGTAAAGGCAGAATTAACGAGTACAGCTTCTACCACAAAAGTATCTCTGAAACTCATAATGGTATCCCATTCCACCCTTTTAACACCTTCATAGAGTTCGTCATTGGTGGTTGCCTCAAATTCAGAAAGTGGAACCAAAATCTTGATGGCAGTCCGGCAAAGGTAATTGGCCTTGTAAACAGTTTCTTTTGTACCGGTAAAAGCAACAGCACGGGTGAGAATTTCTATTTCGGTTGCTCCCAGTTCAAGGAGTTCGGAAGCAAGCACAGACTCAAGTCCTGCAAGGGTCTTGGCAATAAAACGTGTGGTGTTTGATGGGATCAAGGGGCGTATGAATTAAGCTGCAAAGATACTTAAAAAGGCAGGCGACCCAATCTGCCTGAAGATGGGCCGCCTTTAATTCATATGATAATCAGTGAAAAAAATCAGTCAGTTGATAAATCCTTACCCGAACCAAAACACAGATTACAAATTAATTACAATAGAATAAATCCAAAATTATCTGATCCGGAAAATTATAAAACTTCATCTGACTGTTTTTTCTGCCTTCCAGCCTCCCTGAGTGCTTTGGAAATAACCCATTCCAACTGTCCGTTTACGCTACGGAACTCATCTGCAGCCCATTTCTCAATGGATTCAAGTACATCCGGGTCAAGCCTCAAGGCAAAAACTTTTTTCTTAGCCACAATTCTATTGGTGTAAGGTACCGGTATTTACAACAGGCGAAACAGATTTATCAGATGTCAGTACAACCATGAGGTTGCTTACCATGGCAGCTTTCCTTTCGTCATCAAGATCAACAATCTGCCTTTTCGAAAGCATTTCCAAAGCCATTTCAACCATTCCAACAGCGCCTTCCACAATTTTCTGACGGGCTGCCACAACGGCTGTAGCCTGCTGACGCTGCAACATGGCTCCGGCAATTTCAGAAGCGTAGGCCAGGTAACTTATTCTGGCTTCAATAACTTCAATTCCTGCAATCGACAGGCGTTCAGTAAGTTCACGCTCCAGAACATGGTTTACTTCCTCACCGCCGGCACGGAGCGTTATCTCGGCCTGGGCATCATCAAAACAATCATACGGATAATGTCCGGCAAGCTTACGAATGGCAGCTTCACTCTGAATCTCAACAAAATGGGAATAATCGTCCACTTCAAAAGCCGCCTTAAAAGTGTTTTTAACCCTCCACACCAGCACGATGCCAATCATGATGGGGTTCCCGATTTTATCGTTCACCTTAATGGGTTCTCCATTAAAATTACGCGCTCTGAGCGACAATTTTTTACGTACAAAAAAAGGATTGATCCAGTAAAACCCGTTGTCCATAACAGAGCCAACATAATCACCGAATAAAACCAGCGCATTTGCTTCATTTGGATTGACGATCATCAATCCGCCAAAAACAAAACCTGAGAGCAAACAAAGCAAAACCCCGGGAACAACATACCAGGGATTGGGAGCAAATACAACAACGATTGCAACACCTGCTCCAAGGGATAAAAATCCGCCAAGCAGACCAACATAACCTGAAACCGGTTTGAAAAATTTTTCTGTTTCCATTTATTTTGATATTAAAATGATATTGCAATATTACTATATTGATACATATTTGTCAAGTTAAAAATTCTTAATTTTCTATATTGTTCACATGCAATAATTTACACACATACCATAAACCCTTTGTGCATATATAATGGGCCTTTCATAAAAAATCAGTAGGTTTGCTGTACTTATAAACATATGATTATACCCATTTTAATCCCTTTACTTGTTGGAATGTTTCTGGCCCTGAACATGGGAGGTAGCGGAACAGCGCCTTCATTTTCAGCAGCTTATAGCACAAATATTATTAAAAAAATGGCTATTCCGGGCCTTTTCGGAATTTTTGTATTTCTGGGAGCCATCATTGCAGGCGAAAAAGTTGTGCTTACCCTCGGTAAAGGGCTTCTGGATGCCTCCAAGATGACTTTAACAGTTACTACAATCATACTGATTTCTGTTTCGCTTTCACTTTTATTTGCAAACCTGATTGGTGTACCGCAGAGTACCAGCCAGTCAACGGTGCTGGCACTTTGCGGGCCTGCCATGTACCTTGATAGCCTGAATACACACAAGCTGTTTATCGAAATTATTCCCATCTGGTTTTTACTGCCGGTCATCGCTTTTTTACTGACGCTTTTAGTTGCCCGCTTTCTAAAACCTTTTCTTGAGAAAGAAAAAGCCACAGATTACGGCACATTAAAAAAATACTCTTTTGTAAGGCTATTTTTAATTGGATCAGCATGTTATGTTGCTTTTTCGATAGGTTCAAATAATGTTGCAAATGCAACAGGACCTCTTATTTCAATGGTGATAAAGGAATTACACATCGATCCCAATGACCACAGCAGATTTGTACTGGTGATGGTGATAGCCACGCTCATGATTGCTCCGCTCTTCGGCATTGGAAGTTCAATTTTTGGTTACAAGGTCATGAAATCTGCCGGACGAGATATAGTGCAGGTGGGGCCGCTTGAAGCAAGTATTATTTCAGTTATAACAGCCACCTTATTGCTTGCTGCCTCGCTTACAAAAGGAATCCCGACTTCACTCGTACAATTGAACAGCCTTGCATTTATGGCCATTGGCGTAAACAAAATGGGATGGCGCAATACATTCCGCAACAGCACAGTACGGAAATTTTGGGTAGTATGGTTGGTAGCACCTGTTTTTGCACTTGCACTTGCCTTTATCCTTACCTATCTGGCGGATATCGCCGGACTGCTGTACCATTAAAACACCAGTAAGCGAATACAGATTTTTCAGGACAACCGGCAAATTTTCTGTAATTTTGCCTGCGGCAGGCAGTGAGATGTCCGAATCTGTCACAGTTTTAAACTTACTTTATCAATGATTAATTGGGCATTTCTATTAACCTGAATGTCAGAAACTTTATCTCTGAATGAAAACGTACAAACATCTGTTTTTTGATCTCGATGGCACGCTTTGGGATTTTGCAAAAAATTCTGAGGCTACACTGCATGATATTTACATCAATCATGGACTTCAAAATTCGCATAACAACGGGTTTGATTTGTTTTTTGAAACTTATAACCAAATAAATCATGGTTTGTGGGAACAATACCGGCAGGGAACCCTTGAAAAAGAAAAGTTGTCAGTTTTACGGTTCAGCCTTACGCTCGAAGCATTTGGTATTGTAAGCCCCGGTCTGGCAGAACAAATTTCGGTTGAGTATATAACCCAAAGCCCCCGCAAAACCCTTTTACTTCCGCATGCAATCGAAATCCTGCAAACACTTCGGAAAAATTATCATTTGCATATTATTACCAATGGGTTTATTGAAGTTCAACTGAACAAAATCAGCAATTCGGGCATTCAAGATTATATCGGGCATATGATAACTTCTGAAGAAGCCGGGTGCCTGAAACCCTGCAATGCCATTTTTGAGTATGCCTTTCACAAAACAGGCGCTACCCCTGAAGTCAGCATGATGATTGGCGATGACTACAGTATTGATATTGAGGGAGCTTCAATGGCAGGAATGGATACTGTTTTTTTCAATCCGCTGGGAAATGAATCAGGTATCCGTGCAAATTATGAAATCAAATCGCTCAGCGAATTAACAGGAATATTAAAGACTTAACTGCCATGAACCTGTATTATTTCCCGGAACTGAATCCAACCTCTGCCACTGCCGGCTCCATCATTCATCTTGGTGATGAAGAAGCTAAACATGCAGTAAGGGTCATGCGCCTCAAGACCGGGGGAACAGTACATCTGACTGATGGTAACGGCTACCTGTACGAAGCTGTAATCATGAATGATTTACTTGGGGATGTAAGGGTGCGGATTACCCATTGCAAACTGACTGCAAATCCTGAAAAACCACAGTTTCATCTTGTGGTGGCTCCAACAAAAAATCCTGACCGGATTGAATGGCTCACCGAAAAAGCCACCGAGGCAGGATTGGATACCCTTAGCCTGATCACATGCAAACATTCTGAACGCAGCAATTTTAACACTTCAAGATTGAACCGCCTGGCCATTTCAGCCATGAAACAATCCTTGCGAACCAAGCTTCCTGTAATACAAGGGCCGTTCAGTTTTTCCGAATTTCTTGACAAACCCTTCAACGGAAACAAATACGTTGCCTGGTGCGAAACGGGGCAAGAACAACTCCTCTTTGACCGGCTTCCAACAGGGCAAAACTGTATGGTACTGATTGGCCCTGAAGGTGATTTCAGCACCCAAGAAATACAGTTGGCTCAAAGTAAAGGGTTTATACCCGTCAGCCTCGGGCTCAACAGATTCAGAACTGAAACAGCCGCGCTGATATCATGTATAGCTTTTAATCTTAAAAATCAGCTACTTTAACCTTAATATGATTAGAATCAAATATATAATCGCTTTTCTTATGTCCCTGGCAGTATTCCAGAGCAACCTTTATGCTCAGGAAAAACTGCGGATTGCGCTACTCAAATATTCGGGCGGTGGCGACTGGTATGCCAACCCAACATCGTTGCCAAACCTCATCACCTTCTGCAACAACAATCTGGGGACCAACATTTCACCGGAACCAGCCACCATTGAACCCGGCGATCCTTCTATATTTAATTATCCGTTTGTTCATATGACCGGCCATGGCAATGTGGTGTTTTCTGAACAGGAATGCGAAAACCTCCGCAAATACCTGAGTGCCGGCGGCTTTCTGCATATTGATGATAATTACGGAATGGATATCTATATCAGGCGTGAACTTAAAAAATTGTTCAGCGATAAGGAACTGACAGAAATCCCCTTGAATAATCCTATCTTTAATCAAAAATTCAATTTTCAGAAAGGTGTCCCCAAAATTCATGAACATGATAATAAACCTCCAAAGGCATACGGAATATTTATTGACGGGCGCCTTGTATTAATGTACACTTTTGAATCAGACCTTGGAGATGGCTGGGAAGACCAACGTGTACATAATGATAGTGAAGCCACCCGAACCAGGGCCCTGCAGATGGGTGCCAACATGATACAATATGTTTTTACGCGTTAACACAATTACAAATCAGTAAAAAATAAGGACTTTCGTTTATGGAATTTGTTAATCCCTGGTTTTTAACAGGTTTGTCAGCACTGGCCATTCCGGTCATCATCCATTTGTTCAACTTTCACCGATACCGGAAAGTCTATTTTACAAATGTAAGGTTTCTGAAAGCTATAAAAGTTCAGACCCAGAAACAATCGAGGTTGCGGAGTATTATTCTTTTAATCATCCGAATGCTTGCCATAGCCTGTATTGTATTGGCATTTGCCCAGCCATTCATTCCGCAGGGAAAAATAATACAGAAACCCGGAGCCACTAACGCGGTTAGCATTTATCTTGATAACTCGCTGAGTATGCAGGCCGAAGGAGAAAAAGGCATGCTGATTGAAATGGCACGCGAAAAAATAATCGACATCCTGTCAGCCTATGCGCCAACGGATGTTTTCCAACTCATGACCAATGACCTTGAAGGCCGGTATCAGCATTTTGTTACCAAAGAACAATTCAGGACTTTCCTCAGTGAGGTCAGGCTCAGCCCCGCAGTAAAACCGATTTCCGACATTATCAGATATCAGCATAACCTGCTCAATTCGAATAACTCAGCAAACAAAACCGCATTTCTGGTTTCTGATTTTCAACGGAGTTCTTTTATTTCACAGGCACAAAAAGACAGCCTGATCATTCCAACCATTTTAATACCTGTAGGTTCCGCAGTTAAAAGCAATGTTTCGGTCGACTCTTGCTGGTTTGCCTCTCCCATTCAGCAACTCGGCATCAATTCAACACTCAGTATCAGATTACAGAATTATAGTGAAAACATCATCGAAAACCTGCCTGTACGACTGATTATCAACAATATTCAACGGGGCCAGGCCAATGTAACCATCAATCCGTGGAGTGCAGGTACTGTTGATTTGGTTTATACACCCATGGAAAGCGGTTTTCAGGAAGGATATATTCAAATTGATAATTCACCCATTATTTTCGATAATCAATTGTTTATAAGCTACGAAGTTCGCAAAACACTGCCTGTGCTGATTGTAAATGAAGAAGACGGTCAGTCGCCTGTTGAAAAACTCTTCAGGTCTGACTCAGGTTTTGTAACAACCACGGTCGGGTGGCGGGCTATTGACTATGCCCAGTTTATGCAGAATGATCTGATTGTACTCAACGGATTGGCAAGTATTGGCAAAGGGCTCACCACCGAACTCTTAAAAGCTGTTGAATCGGGCAGAAATGTAGCAGTAATTCCTGCTTATAACGCCAACATTGCTGATTATTCAGCATTCTTTAGTTCATTTGGTGCAGGGATGACAATGATACCCGACACTTCGCGAACCAGGGTGAATAAAATTGTAACTGAGTCACCGCTATATTTTGAAGCATTTGAAAAAATTCCGGAAAATGCAGATTACCCGATCGTTAACTTTCATTACAGATATTCCCCTCCCTTAAGTTCAAATGCAGAAAACCTGGTAATCCTGAAAGGCGATGATCCTTTCCTTACAGCATTCCCCGTAAAAAAAGCCATGGTATATCTTCTTGCATCTCCACTGGATTTAAAATATACCAATTTTTCAAACAACGAACTGTTTATTCCCACCTTCATCAACATGGCCCTGCTTAGCAAGCCTCAGCATAAATTATTCGGAATACTTGGCATTCAGGAACATTTCAGACAGAACATAACCGACAATACTTCAGAAAGTGTGCTGCATGTAAAAATGGATAATAACAAAACCGACATCATACCTGTTATGCAACAACAAGACCAGCAGTCAGAAATAATTACCGGTAACGAATTTTCTGAAGCCGGAAATTACAAAGTATATGATGAAACTGAACAGATTGGGGTATTATCGCTTAATTTTAACCGCACTGAATCTGACCCGTATTGTTATCCCACTGACAGTCTGCAAAACATTCTGAATAAAATGAATTATAAACAGGTTTATTTATTAAAAGACAATAACATACCCGTTTCGGCAGCCCTAACTGAGTTAAATCATGGAATAAGATTCTGGAAACTTTTTGTATTTCTTGCTTTGTTATTCCTGACATCAGAAGTAATTTTGCTGCGATTCTGGAAATAATGATTAACCCACATACTCTTAGATAATTAATCATCAAATATATATTTATGCACCACCAGGTAAAATTATCCGAAGACATTTACTGGATTGGCGTGAACGACCGCCGCACACATCTTTTTGAAAATTACTGGCCTTTACCATTCGGAGTTTCATACAACTCTTTTTTAATTATCGATGAGAAAGTTACGCTGGTCGATACGGTTTCAATTACTGCCATGGATACTTTTCTTGATAAATTATGGAGTTTATTGGGCGATAAAAAAATCGACTACCTCATTATCAATCACATGGAACCTGACCATTCAGGTGCGGTACGTTCTATTGTTAAAGAGTTCCCTGATATACAGATTATTGGCAATAAAAAAACATTCCCAATGTTGGAGGGGTTTTATGATATTAACAAAAATCTTGTAGAAGTTGAAGATGGGACCATCATCGATACCGGCAGGCATAAACTCCGGTTCTATCTTACACCAATGGTCCACTGGCC
>CAZKCK010000002.1:53978-56391 GCA_964550695.1 uncultured Bacteroidales bacterium
TACCGGTGCTGGAGCAGTTACCAGACTGAAGAAGGCGTGGTGATTGTGTTTGGTTCCATGTATGGCAATACTGAAAAAATGGCCGAAATCATTGCACGCGCACTTAGTGAAGAAGGTATTAAAAACATCAGGATTTATGATTCTTCAAAGACTCACAGCAGTTATATCATCAATGATATCTGGAGATTCAGGGGAGTGATACTGGGCAGCAGCGCTTACAACGGTGGAATCTTTACACCCATGCGAGCATTGATCCGTGAGCTCGAGCATATACTCCCTAAAAATCATTACCTCGGCATCTTTGGCTCAATGAGCTGGGGAGGTGGCGGTGTAAGATCGCTTGAACAATTCGCCGAAATCATCAAATGGGAAGTGGTAGCACCTCCGGTTGAAGCAAAACATTCGGCCCACCATGCCGACATTAACGGCCTTATTGCAATTGGAAAAGCAATGGCCGACCGGTTAAAGGCTGACCGGCTTTAATCCCTTGCCTCTCAGGCGACTTCAATCGCCAATTGTTTTAAAATGAATTATTTGCACTTTTAGTTTTTACGGAGGATATGATGAATGAAGAAAACCCTGACCAAATCGGTTTAAACAATGAGGACGCATCGGGACCTCACCCGGTGAAAACTGAATTGCAATACAAAACCATTCCGCTCAGCGGTATGTACCAGAACTGGTTTCTGGATTACGCCTCCTATGTAATTCTTGAACGTGCCGTGCCTGAAGCAATCGACGGACTTAAACCGGTTCAGCGCCGCATTCTTCACGCCATGAAAGAGCTTGACGACGGACGCTACAACAAAGTGGCCAACATCATCGGGCATACCATGAAATACCATCCGCACGGAGATGCTTCTATTGGCGATGCGCTCGTACAACTGGGGCAAAAAGATATACTAATCGATTGTCAGGGAAACTGGGGCAACATTCTTACCGGTGATGGTGCCGCTGCTCCGAGATACATTGAAGCAAGACTTTCAAAATTTGCCACCGAAGTGGTTTTTAATCCCAAAACCACCAATTGGAAACTCAGCTACGACGGGCGCAACAACGAACCCATCATGCTTCCTGTAAAGTTCCCCTTGCTGCTGGCACAGGGCGTTGAGGGCATTGCCGTGGGTCTGGCTTCAAAAATCCTTCCCCACAACTTTAATGAACTGATCGACGCATGCATACATGTATTGCAACATGAAGATTTTGAACTGTTTCCTGACTTTGCCACCGGCGGACTGGCCGATTGTTCAAAATACAATGATGGTTTAAGGGGCGGAAAAATACGCGTGAGGGCCAAGATAAGTCAGTACGACAAAAGAACGCTTGTCATTCATGAAATCCCCTTTAGCACTACAACACCATCGCTCATTGAATCAATTCTTACGGCAAATGAAAAAGGCAAAATTAAAATCCGCAAGATTGACGACAATACGGCCGAAAATGTAGAAATACTCGTGCATCTCACACCCGGTGTATCACCGGATCAGACCATTGATGCTCTTTATGCCTTTACCGATTGCGAAATATCGCTCTCACCCAATGCCTGTGTAATTTACAAGGGAAGACCAGCCTTTATTGATGTAAAGGAAATTCTCCGCCTTTCAACCCAGAGCACTGTAGACCTGCTAAAGCTTGAACTTCAGATCAGGCTGGCTGAACTGCACGAAAACTGGCACAATGCCTCACTCGAAAAAATATTCATCCAGAACGAAATCTATCTCGACATACGCAAGAGCACGAGTTTTGAGGATGTGATTCTCACGATTGACAATGGGTTAAAACCATATGCATCACAACTCATGCGCGAAGTCACCCATGATGACATTGTCCGCCTGACAGAAATCCGTATCAAGCGCATCTCGGCTTACAATACCTTTGAAGCTGATAACAAACTGCGCAACATTGAAGAAGAAATAGAGGAAGTAAAAAATCATCTGGCGCATCTTACTGACTTTGCAATCAACTACTTCAGACAGATCAAGAAAAAATATGGCACCGGACGCGAACGCAAAACCGAACTGAGAAGTTTTGATATCATTGAAGCTGCTGCTGTGGCTGTGGCCAATCAGAAATTGTATGTAAACCGTATTGAAGGCTTTGCCGGAACCAGCCTCAAAAAAGATGAGTATGTATGCGACTGTTCTGATATTGACGACATTATTGTTTTCAGGCAAAACGGTACCTTCATCGTTACAAAAGTGGCCGAAAAGATTTTTGTGGGCGAAAACATCCTCCACATCGACATATTCAGGCGCAACGATGAGCGCACCATTTACAATCTGATTTATCAGGACGGCAAACTGGGTCCTGTGTTTGTTAAACGGTTTGCTGTAGTGGGAATTACCCGTGATAAAGAATATGATTTGACCACCGGTGCACCCGGTACCAAAGTATTATATTTTACTGCCAATCC
>CAZKCK010000002.1:56491-62006 GCA_964550695.1 uncultured Bacteroidales bacterium
AGTGCTTCATCCACATGTTTTGTTGCATTTATCTGTGAATTAAACATATAAACCACTTTTCCACTTGAATCAGTTACATATGTAACCCTTCCGGGTAGCAGTCCGAATAAATTGGTTGGAACGCCAAACAGTTTACGCACATGATTGCCTTCATCACTTAAAAGCTTGTAATTCAAGTGATACTTCAAGGCAAATTCAAGATGGCTTTCAACCGATTGCCCGCTGATCCCGATAATTATGGCCCCGGCGTCTTCAAACACTTCAAACTGATCACGGAATGAACAGGCTTCTTTGGTACAGCCCGGGCTATCATCTTTGGGATAAAAATATATTACAAGTTTCTTCTTTCCAATTACTGATTTTACATCAAATGGTTTCCCGTTCTGGTCGGGTAGGGTAAAGCCCGGGATCTGGCTTCCAACAACAACTTTATTCATCTTTTCTGAATTTTTAGATTGTGCTCCGGCATCGAAGCCAAAGTAAACAACAAACAACAACACATAAATGCCAGGATAAAACCGGTAAAAATTCCGGAATTTCTGATACCTGAAATCTTCGCCCTTGCCATGGTTCCTGACAGCAATACCCATTGAAAGACTAATGCCCCGGATGGCCACCAAGGCAGTGATGAAGACACTGGTATCATAGAAACCATCAGAATTCAGATAATAAAATACTGATACGGCTACAAAGCCAACACCCAGGTAAACATCAACAATACCGGCATTTTTGATGCGGATACGCAACAACCAGATCATGATCATCATGCAAATAACCAGCAGCAAAGCATTGAAATAAATCTGAAAAAATGACATTGATGGGGAGTTGGTTAATAATGAAACAAATAAAACTTGAAATCAGCCCGGTTTGAATTAATTTTTCTGAAAAACAGCCTGTTCTGAACAATGGTAACCACGCATGCAATGCCCAAAAGCATAAAAGGCTGACCATTTGAACGATCAGCCTTTTCATAATTTGTTAATTAATTTACATTGAATTAGTTGGCTTCAAGTATCTGAAACAGTTCATCAAGTTTGGGAGTTAGTATGATCTCGGTACGGCGGTTTTTGGCCCGGCCATCGGCATTTGAATTGGCAGATACCGGTAAATATTCACTGCGGCCGGCAGCGGTAAGCCTGCCAGGATTTATCTTTGATGATTTCGTGATGATTTTTACAATGGCCGTGGCACGCATCACGCTCAGGTCCCAATTATCTTTCACCTGACCGGAACTTACATAAGGCACATTGTCAGTATGACCCTCAATCACCACATTGATATCCTGATTTGTTTCAAGCACCGATGCCAATTCCTTCAGGGCAGAAGCACCACGGTCATTTACCGTCCATGAACCTGAGCGGAATAGCAGGCTCTCTTCAAGTGAAACATAAACTTTCCCGTTTTTAACCTCAATGGTGAGTCCTTTTCCCTGAAATCCGAGTAAGGCATCTGACACTTTTTGTTTCAGCGCTGCAACGGCTGCATCCTTACGTGCCAGAATATCCTGAAGTTCCATGAGCTTACTTTGTTTTTCGGCCAGTTCAGCCTCCAGTGACCGCAGTGAATCCTGTTTGCGTATGACCTTTTCCTGTGCAAGCTGTAGTTCTGACAGTATCCGCTGAATCTCTTCCTTGCTTCCAGTCTGCATTTTTGTTGCATTGTCAACAAGTTCTTCATACGAATTGTTAAGAGTGCGATAATCATACAGTGAATTGCGAAGGCGCACACCCATATCGGTCGTATCGTTTCGCAGACGCTGCAGGTCTTTGCCCAGCATTTCAAGTCTCGAAGTTTTTTCGGTATTCTCAGCTTTTAACTCAATGTTTTCTCTTTTAAGTCCGGCTGCTTCTTCTTCACATTGTTTACGTCTTCCGTCAAGTTCATTGTATTTTTTTTGTGATACACATGAAACAGCCACCAGACCGATTGCTAAAATTCCAATTAAAGTCTTTGTATTCATTGCTTTCAGGATTTTAATTCTTTCTATTTTGTGCAAAGGTAAAACTTTAAAAAATCATTTTTATTGTTAATTTCAAAGCTGAACTTTTTTTCCCACCTTTGTAGGCACACTGTCTGCTTTCGGAAGCATTGTTCAGATTAGCAGCCAACTTGCTAAAATTACCATTATGCAAATGATTTCTGTATCAGGTCTTAAAAAAAACTTTGGTGCAATACAGGCTTTAAAGGGTATTGATTTTGAAGTTAACAGGGGCGAACTCTTTGGGCTGCTCGGCCCCAATGGCGCCGGAAAAACCACCACCATTTCAATTATGAGTACGATCCTGAAACCCGATGGAGGCAATGTCGTAATCAATGGGCTCAACCTGCGCAGTGATACCCTCAGGTTTAAAAAGATGATTGGTGTTGTACCACAGGAAATAGCACTGTATGATGATCTTTCGGCCACCGAAAACCTGATGTTCTGGGGTAGCCTGTACAATATTTCCAAACCCGTTCTGAAACAAACCATCGAAAAAACGTTGAAACTTTTTGGCCTGTATGACCGTCGCGACTATAAAATTAAAACTTATTCCGGTGGAATGAAGAGGCGCATCAATATTGCCTCGGCCATACTGCACAATCCCGAAGTGTTGTTCATGGATGAACCTACCGTGGGGATAGATCCGCAGAGTCGTAATCTGATTTTTGAAGTAATTACCGAGCTTCACAATCAGGGAATGACCATTATCTACACAACCCATTACATGGAAGAAGCCGAGCGCCTGTGCAACCGCACCGGTATTATTGATGATGGCCTCATCATAGCCAACGGTACCCTTGAGGAACTCCGTAACCTGAGCCGCCTGCAGGAAACCATCACAATTACTTTTGCAGAATCAGTAATTGTTGATTTAAATAAACTTTCGATAGATGGAATCGACATGCAGTCTGATCAAAACCTGCTCCATTGTTATACCGGCAATCTGCAGGCTGCACTTCCCAAAATCATTCAGCGGTGCAGTGAGCTTGACCTCAGCATCCTGAATGTGAACATACAGAAGATAAATCTGGAAACCATCTTTTTACACTTAACCGGAAAAAAACTACGCGACTAAGATGATAAAACTCACACTAAAAGACCTGAAACTTTTTATGGCAGATAAAAGAGGCCTGCTGCTGACTTTTTTATTGCCTGTGGCCATCATCACGCTGTTTGCACTGGCTTTCGGAGGTATTGGTAAACACGGCAAAGACAGCCCTGTTCAACTTGTGATTGCTGATGAAGACCAAACCATCGAAAGCAAAAAAGTTGTCACCGGCCTCGACTCGCTCAAAGAATTTCAGGTGGTTGGAGTAACAACCGAAAGAGCCTTTAATCTCGTGAAAAAAGGAGACATTGCAGCAGCCCTTATCCTGCATAAAGGGTTTCAGGATTCGGTACTCGCCGGAACCAATGCACCAGTTGAAATGGTTTATGATGAAGCCAAAAATGCTGAAAGGGGCATTTTACAGGGTGCACTCATAGGTCACCTGATCAACTTTACAGGTACGCGGTCGATGGAGAGAAACGCCATAAAGCGTTTTGACCAGCAGAACCCTGACCTTGAACCGGCAATGCGCGAAGCTATTCACCAGCAGATCGCATCTAACTTTACGCCTGACCAAACCCGCAAAACTCAGGAATCATTTATAAAAACAACCGCCATTGTTGCCGCTGACGAAAATTCACCGGGACTGGTGCAGGCAGTTGCAGGAACAGCCATTATGATGCTGCTGTTTTCACTCGCTGCAATTGGCGCAAGTCTGATTGATGAAAAACAGGAAGGAACCCTGAAAAAAATGTTGTATTCGCCATTGAACCCGGTAAGCATTTTATTTGGCAAAATGTTGCTGGCCAATATTATCTCAGTAATGCAGCTCACTGTAATGTTCGTTTTTGCGTGGGCAGCTTTTGGTCTGGCAATATTCCAGAATCTTCCCGCCCTAATCATCATGATTCTGGCAACTTCTTTTGCCTGCTCAGGATTTGGTACTTTACTGGCTTCATTTGCAAAATCACGGCAACAGGTACAGGGTCTGTCAACACTCATTATACTCGTAATGAGCGCCATAGGTGGAAGTATGATCCCTTTATTTATCATGCCCGTATGGATGCAGAAAATAGCTGTCTTTTCAGTAAACTATTGGGGTATCCAGGGTTTTTACGACATTTTCTGGCGAATGCTTCCGGTAACTGATGTTACATTTTTAAGCCGAGCAGGTATACTTTTTGCCATTGGCCTGGTTTTAAATTTACTTGCTTACAGGTTATTTAAAAAGAACATCCTCGAAATTGCTTAAGGATTGCTTAAGAATGATTTCCTTTTGAAATTTGCTGTTTGTAATTTGATTCTCATTTAAGTTATTCATTGTTAGTTATTCACTCATGGTTCGGTGTTTTGGGTTACCTTTGCCCCATGCAAACCAACCTGAATATCCGTTATACTGAATTTCTGAAGAATCTTTCAATTCCCGGATTCAATGCCATGCAGGAAGCTGTGATTACATTAGCTGAATCTGCTGACAATATGATGCTGCTGGCACCTACCGGTACCGGCAAAACCCTTGGATTTCTGACTGCCGTTTTCAACAACCTGCACCCTGATGAAAAAGGGGTTCAGGCATTGGTAGTTGCACCTTCACGCGAGCTGGCTTTACAAATCGAACAGGTGTTTAAAAACATGAAGACATCCTATAAAGTAAGTTGCTGCTATGGAGGACATTCAGTAAGAATTGAACAAAATAGCCTGAGCGAAGCCCCTGCCCTCATTATCGGAACACCAGGCCGGCTTGCGGATCATATCGGCAGAAGGTCATTTGATGCATCAACAGTAAAATTTGTAGTGCTCGATGAATTTGACAAATCGCTGCAAATGGGGTTCAGGCCACAACTTGAGATTTTATTCAGGGAAATGAACGGAAAACAAAAGCATATGCTTACTTCTGCAACTACACTCGATGACCTTCCTGATTTTTTACCTTTTACAAATGCCTCCGTCCTTGATTACCGTCAGGATGAAACGCTGTCAAAGCTTGAGTTGAAACTGGTTCGCACTGAAAGTGCTGAAAAAGTTGAAACGTTGATGCGGCTGGTTGCAGGATTTAATCAGGAGATTACACTTGTGTTCTGCAACCATAAAGATGCGGTTGAACGTATTAGTTCATTGTTGAGAAGTCATAAGTTTGCACATGGCACTTTTCATGGTGATCTTGAGCAGATTGAGCGTGAAAAATCGTTGATAAAATTCAGGGGAGGCGCACACAATGTATTGATTGCCACCGATCTGGCTGCCCGTGGGCTGGATATCCCTGAAATAAAGCATGTGGTTCATTACCAGTTGCCCATACATCACGAAAGTTTTCTGCACCGCAATGGCCGAACCGCACGGATGCACGCCGATGGCAAAGCCTACCTGATTCTGGCAAGTGATGAAATTTTACCCGATTATATCACTGAACCGACCGAAGAATTAATCCCTGAAGCAAAACTTGTATTACCGCCTCCTCCCGAGTTTGTTTGTGTTTATATCAGTGC
>CAZKCK010000002.1:62106-76113 GCA_964550695.1 uncultured Bacteroidales bacterium
AAAAAAAGAAAGGCTGCGCGCTTGCCAGCGGACAGCCTCCCATGATCTCAGTGGATATATAATACGGGCTTTAAGGAAGGAGTGTGAGTGTACCGAAGACAGCCCGTGGATTATCTTTAATGTCTTTGAACGAAACCTGAAAGATGTATACCCCCATTGGTGCGCGGTTGCCTTTTATACGGCCTTCCCATCCAATTTCGGGGTTTTTGCTTTCAAATACAAGTTCTCCCCATTTCGAAAATATCTTTATTTCAAACTGATGTATCCCATCAGTGCGAACTTTGTAAATATCATTGTTGCCATCATCATTTGGTGAAAAAGCCTTTGGAACATATACAGAACACTCCAAAACAATTACCTCAAATGTCTGCTTGATTTTTTTCCCTTGTTCATTAAAATAATCTACAGTAAACGAAGAATTTATCTCCGGACTGATTACAACCGATTGTGATCCTGCGCCTGTACTCCACCAATAACGGCTTCCGGGACCGGCTGAAAGCATAACCTCCTCGCCTTTACAAATGCTATGAACTTCTGTTGCACTAATTTCCGTAGTAAGCGTATCGGTCAGTTCCTTCGGGTTGTCAGCATTATCATCACTATCATCTGCCAATATTGGATTGTCAATTGAAATTTTATTTTCATTCTCTGCAAAGTTATTTGGCGTAATAGTCTTGTTTTCAATAATTTGAATTTCCTTCTGATTTGGCTCCAGTTGTGAAATATCCGACGTTTGAACATTGATTTGCTTTGCATCTGAAACCAAAACAACATGATTTCCTTGAGCAGATTTTTGATCGGATTTGCTTATTAAAGTATCCGAAATTCTGTTAGTAACGGCCGTATTAGAGGTAGTTTGACTTGACTTTTGACTGTCTGGAAGTATCGAAATGCTGCTTTTGGCCCTGCCAGTTGGCTCTTTTGCTATCTGATTGTGGTTCAGCGTAAAGTAAGCAGCAATAAAAATGGCAACTATTACCAGAACCGAAGTTCCATACGCATAGTGCTTTTTGGATAAGCCCTGATGCATACCCCCCTGATGTTTAGGCAAACCCATCTGTATTTGTTGCCAAACAGTATCGGGAGGCTGAACTTCAAAATCTTTAAAGTTTTCCCTGAAAAGTTTTCCAATTTCATTACTTTCTGTCATACTGGTTTTCTGGTTACCGCCACTCCTTCCTGAGCAGCCAGCCGTTTTTGTAAAAGCCTGCGTGCATGCATCAGTTGGGTTTTGGATGTATTGACCGATATTCCCATTAATTCTGCAATTTCTTTATGGGTGTACCCTTCAATTTCGTACAGGTTAAACACGTTTCTGTATCCCGGAGGCAGAACCTGAATCATTTTAAGAAGGTCTTTTACATTGAGTTGCTCGTGCGCAACACCGGTGTCTTCGATCACTTCTTCAAGTTGTTCCAGATTTTGGTGAAACTGGTGCTTTTTGTTTTTCAGAACCAGATTAATAGAAGTGTTAACTATTATTCTTCGTATCCATCCTTCAAAAGAGCCTTCGTTTCTAAACTCGCCGATTTTTAAAAAAACTTTGATAAAACCTTCCTGAAGCATATCCGCAGCTTCATCCTCGTCAATTGCGTAACGAAGACAAACTCCGAACATCTGTGAAGCATATTTTTGGTAGAGCATCCGTTGCACACGGTTGTCACCTTTTATGCATCCTTGTATCAAGCCGGTTTCATCGCTCATGTGATTTTCCTGCTTAAGTATGACACGAGGTTCTGTCAGATGGTTGCAAGACGGGTAAAATATTTCCTTTGGCGAAGTAATAAAGTATTGAGGAATTTGAATCCAGAAATGTATATTGTGCCACCCGCAACATGTCCTCTGCTGTAACAGACTGATATTTCATAAGTTCACCGTTAATCAAACCCGCGTCTCCCAGCAATTCCATCTGAGCAAGCACCATGGCTTTATTAATGAGGTTTAATTCGGCAAATAAAAATGTTGATTCGGCTTTATTTTTTAGCTTCTGTAATTCATCTGGTCCAATAACAATTTGCTTTAATAGTGCTATCTCTTCGAGTATCGCATTTTCAGCATCATCCATGCTGATTCCTTTAGCCAGTTTGCCTGAAACAATAAGCAGTCCTGCGTCGCTCTCGCCTGTTATATAAGCATTTATCTCAGAAAACATTTGCCTTTCCTGCACAAGTTTTCTGTAGAACCGTGAAGAATTTCCGCCTGACAGGTAATCTGTTAATAAATCAAAAACGTGATAATCAGGATGCAACCGGTTACACATATGCCAGGCAAAGTAGATGGCATCATAAGGCACATCACGTTCAACGGTAAGTGTGCGTTTTGCGGGTTGTACGGGTTCCTGCAGAAGGTTTCTGGATAGTATTGGTTTGGATTCAATCGGACCAAACCATTTGGTCGCAAGTTGCTTAACTGTTTCGGGTTCAATATTTCCGGTAACAGATAGTATAGCATTGGCCGGATGATAAAATTTTGCAAAAAAGGCTTTCACATCATCCATTCCGGCATTTGCAATAT
The DNA here is from genome assembly GCA_964550695.1 of uncultured Bacteroidales bacterium. Taxonomy (GTDB): domain Bacteria; phylum Bacteroidota; class Bacteroidia; order Bacteroidales; family TTA-H9; genus CAZKCK01. The sequence continues at coordinate 64,621 of CAZKCK010000002.1, forward strand.
GGCTGATGTCAAGGCCTATGGTGGCCCAGCGATACGGATGTTTCTTATAAGCAAGCGCCCTGAGTAAAAGCCATACATCGCCATACGGGTAGTTCAGAAAACGTTGCTTAAACTCTTCAATTACAACATTACGCTGAACCTCAAGGCTTTGCTCTGAAAATGCAAGCATCAGCATCCTGTCAGATTCAAGCCAGAAAGCAGTTTCAATATTTCCGGCCGGCAGGGTTAAATAGTAACTTGTAATATCACTGCTCGTAAAGGCATTGTTTTCACCACCGCACCTTTCAAGGGGTTCATCAAATTTGGGAATATTGATCGATCCTCCAAACATCAGATGCTCAAAAAGATGTGCAAACCCGGTCTGATCAGGATCTTCATCACGTGATCCAACATTGTAAAGAATATTCATCGCCACCATGGGCGTGGTTTCATCGCGATGTACAATTACTTTTAATCCGTTTTCTAAAACAAATTGTTCAAATTCTATCACTGACCGTAAATTTCGGACAAAAGTAGTATAAAGTTTTCAGGCATATGTATCGATAAGGCAGGCATACGAAAGGCAGTGAAATACCAGCGGGCTAAAAATTACTCAAGTTAATATAAATCAAGAAATCCGCCGTAGCAGTTTTGTCTTCAGGCAGATAGGATACCCTGAAGCCGGCATCGACCGGAGCAATAAAACGCAAAAAATGAAAATCATTGGTTATCTCCACCCCTACTGAAGAATATAAATTGCTGTAATTGAATGCCAAATCAGCAAACAACGCCATTTTAATACGTTTAATATAAGCCAGGGGCCCAAGACTGATATCCGGATACAAAATCGGCATCTTATATGTTAAGGTTGATACGGTAATTTCATTATCATCAATATATCCATAACCTCTTGGCATACTTATATTTCTGGCATACATAACTGTACCATCACTCCTGTGTTCATACCCTGCATATAATTTAATTCCGTGATGCCTGCCAAACCCCGGAAAAAACAAATTTCCTTCAACCGCTGCCTGCCAGCCACTTAATGACGCCATTTTATAGTTTAAATCCACCATTTGCCCAAACTTTGGATACAAATCACTAAATCCTGATTTATAATAATTTGCAAAATACAGTCGATAGCTGATGGTTTGGTATTGCTTATTATTTATTTCAAATGGCTGATCCGGGTATTCCTGTAAAAAATTGGCTTTCACCGCTATTTCAGGAAAGAGTAACCTCGACCATAAGCCTGATGACAAATTAAACGGAATATTGCAGGCAAGTTTCACCCCCGTTTCGTGCCATTTGAAATCATAGGGTATATTTTCATGATATTGAATTGTTTTTCTGTTTCTATAGTCGGATTCAAGCGTAAATACAGGATAAAATCCACGATAAGTGTAATTTAAATAAAACCTGTCCTCTTTGATTCCGGGGTCATATTCATAGCCCAAAGTAGCCAGCGAAGTGCCTGTAAGATTTTGTGATACAAATGTAAACCCGGGATTGATTGTTGATTCATCGGCATTAACCGAGACAGGACCATAACTATGGAAATTGAAAAGATGACCTGCTTTGCTGTAGGGCTCAACTACAAATTCTGCAGGTTGGTTTACTTCAGATAACTGATCAACACCTTCCTGCTTCGCAAATCCCGAAAGCATCACCTCAGGCTCTGACATACAGGTTTCAGGTGTTTGCCATAAAAGTGAGTCAATGGGTTTGGTTACAACACGGTATCCGTTTGCAGTATATACAGAATAAACGATAAAGTCAGAATGGGGCTTTACAGAAGGGTATGCTGCACCATACAGCGTTTTTGTAAGTTGAAGGTGTTTATTCTGATTTGCAAGAAAAGCAAATATTTCGGGTTTGTCAGGGCATCCGCCAACATAAAGTACGGTATCACCCAGAGGCAGCGGATCATATATTTCACTGAATGAGGAGGGAATCAGGATTTGCGTTGTTTTTAATTGATAATCAATCTTTAACAACGATTTGCCTTGTTCAGTAATTAAAACAACAGCCAGATTTCTGCCATCGGGGTACCAGCGTGGTGTTATAAAACTACCTCCGGTTGAATCAATGAGTCTGAACACAATATTGCCTGTTTTTATTTCGCTTATCAGCAAACACGAATTTGCCCGGGTATCATTTTCAATCACAGCCAGTAGATTACGATCGGGTGATAATGCAGGTGAAAACCACCGTGTTTTTCTTGCGAGCACCGAATCTTGGCCTGACGTCAGATTATAAACATGCGTTTCGGTGTAGTTACGGTTAGCCCAGCGCACATCCGGACTGATTACTGTATAAACACAAACATCTCCGGTTACCTGCACAGATTCCGGCAAATACCGGCCTGGTGTAAATACTTTCTTTTCTCTGCCTTTGGTATTCAATAGTACAAATTGGTCAGGGTATCCGAATTCCTGCCGGATTGCGAATACGGCTGAATCATTCAACTGATTTGCACGTATATATGAGATATGCTTTTTGGCTTTATCCTGCATAGCCGTTGTATCCCTGAAATCAGGATTACTTTTCCACCCATGAGTCAGGCTCCTCATTGCACGCTTGTAAATATTAATTTTCCCAAAACCTGTTGCTTTTTTAAGTCCTCTTGAAAATGCCAACGGATGAAAAGGATTACGCGCAACATAAGAAAGAGCCGAATCCCACACCATAATGCCAAATTCATTTCTGGCCTGAGAAACAATATGATAACCGAGTACGTAATGATCCGGTACAAAATCTCTGTATGAACCAAAGTAAGCTTTATCATAACCAAATGCCCCGTATTCAAGCAACTGTGCCCTGAGTGGTACTGAGAAAAAAGGATCGCGTCCCCTGCCGGATTCTGAGAATACTGTTTCAGCATATACGGCATCCCCTTCAAGAAACCATAACGGAACATACAGCCCCAACACTGCTGCAGGTGCTTGTTCTCCAAACATATAACCTAAAAATCTTGTGGAGCTTTCATAAAGCCGTGACGTCTGAACAACATGCCTGTATTCATGAAGTGCCAGTTGCTGAGGCCAGGGCTGGGCATATGAATCCTGTGGAGGACGTGTGTAAAACTCCATGCGCGATGGTGCCCAGCTCACAAGCGCATTGGCCGTGACCGAACGGCTGTGCAGGATAACATCAATTGATTTTGGAGATGCCTGAAGGCTGTGGCCGAGTTTACACGAAGCGGCTTCAAGTTCCTTTGCGTAGTTTAATGCGAGACTTTCATTTCCGCACTCAAATACTACCCTGAAATTCCGTGTTTTAATCTGATTCCACTGCATTTCCGACGGATCTTCACCAGTACTGAAATACTGGGCATTTGCGATTGAACCATATAAAATACTAAACAACAGCAGCAGTTGCCTGAATTTGGCTTTCATTCTGAATTGTCTGAAAATGGCTGCTATCGTCGCTCTTCTCAACTATATCCTTATTTTACAATTACTATATTCTGAAAAAAATCCCACACCGGATCTGATGGTACAGATGCTACCAACGTAATAAGTTCCTCTTTAACAGGATGTATAAATGCAATTTTGCGTGCATGCAAATGAATAAATCCTCCCGGATTTGAACGAGGGAATCCGTATTTCAAATCACCTTTGATGGGGCAACCGATAAAAGCGAGCTGAGCCCTGATTTGATGATGTCTGCCTGTCAACAATTTAACTTCAAGCAGGCAATAATTATCGCTGACAGCTAATTGCCGGTAATCCAACTCAGCCTTTTGCCTGTTTGCTCCTTCAATATCAAAAACATATGATTTATTTTGTTTTTCATTTCTGTGAAGGAAATGAGTCAGCCTGCCACTTTCGTTTGGTGGAGGGTCTTTTACAACTGCCCAATAGGTCTTTTCAATTTTATGCTCTTTAAGCATATTGTTGAGCCGGCTGAGCGCCTTGCTTGTCCGGGCAAATATCACCGCACCACTTACAGGCCTGTCAAGACGATGTACCACGCCAAGATATACTTCTCCCGGTTTATTGTATTTGGTTTTTAAGTAATCTTTCACAGTATTGCTCAGCGGAATATCACCGGTTTTATCACCCTGCACAATTTCCGAAGCCAATTTGTTAACCACAATAATATGGTTGTCTTCAAATAATATCCGATCAGCGATGTTCATATTCTTTGAAGTCAGATTTTAATACTGCTCCCGATCGTTCGGAAAATCAACCAGCTTAACATCAGAAATATACGATTGCACGGCCCCTTTAATTTCCTCGTAAAGATTATGGTACCTTCTTAAAAACCTTGGCGAGAATTTAGTTGTGATACCCAGCATGTCATGAAGTACCAATACCTGCCCGTCAACACCGTGCCCTGCACCAATGCCTATGGTTGGGCATCGTACAATTTGAGTGACTTCAGTTGCAAGAGCAGCCGGGATTTTCTCAAGTACAATTCCAAAACAACCGGCTTTATCAAGAAGCATTGCATCTTCCTTTAGTTTTTCAGCTTCATCAGTCTCTTTGGCCCTTACAACATAAGTTCCGAACTTATGGATTGATTGGGGTGTTAATCCCAGGTGGGCCATCACCGGAATACCTGCTGATAAAATCCTGTCAACAGATTCTATAATTTCTTTGCCCCCTTCAATTTTTATGGCATTGGCACCGCTTTCCTTCATTATTCTTATCGAAGAATTAAGGGCTTCTTTAGAATTTCCCTGATAAGTTCCAAACGGAAGGTCAACAACTACAAGTGCGCGCTGCACCGCTCTCACAACCGAAGCAGCATGGTAAATCATTTCATTCAGGGTGATGGGCAGTGTGGTTTTGTGCCCCGCCATTACATTTGAAGCACTGTCGCCCACCAGAATTACATCTATGTATGCTGCATCAAGTATCCCGGCCATTGAATAATCATAAGCCGTTAACATGGCAATTTTCTCACCCCGGAGTTTCATTTCCTGCAATACATGCGTGGTTATCTTTGTATATTTTTGAGATTCAAATGCTTTTTCCATGATTTTATGACGTAAATGGATATTTTTTATGCTGCAAAGCTATAGGTTTTTAAACTTACAGGCCAAAATTACATCATTATTGTGGCCCGATGCGAATTATATTTAATTTTGCCCTATGAAAACCAAGTTTTACACACTACTTTTTATTCTTGTTTCATTGCTGTATCAGGCATGTGAAACTGATTTTGATTTAACTGCCAACTGGAAAGAGACTACAGTGATTTATGGTGTACTATCTCAGAATCAAAAAGTTCAATACGTCAGGATAAATAAGGCCTTTCTGGGAGATGGCAATGCGCTTCAGTTTTCGCAGATACCCGATTCAATAAACTTCGACACTGCAATAATTCGTGCTAAGATTATTGAATACTACTTTGGCGGAGCAATTGATACCCTAAGACTCAGGCCGGTTTGGCTTCAACGTGCCAAAAGCCCTGTGGGGCCTTTTTACAATCCGGCTTATGATTCAATACTTGTATATCAGACAGAACCCTATCAGTTTCATAAAGTTGACGAGCTTACAAAAGACACCATCTGGCTCAATCCATTGTCTGAATACTATCTGGAAATCAACAATTTAAAAAATGGCAAAACAATTAAATCGCAAACACCTCTTGTACACGATTTCTCCATTTCAAAACCAATTTATAACTCTACCAATCCTATCATCAATATCAAAGACAACAGCAACAAAAACACTGTAAAATGGAGTGCTGCTGAAAACGGGAAACGTGTTGAAGCAATCTACCGGTTTCATTACAAAGAATTTACAAATGTTTTTGACACTGTTTCAAAATATGTTGATTATCCCATTGGGTCTTTCAAATCACAGTATATAACGGGTACAGAAGTTTTTGAAACTTATTTTGTGGGAAGTGATTTTCATACAACACTTACACATAAAATTCCGGCAAATCCCAACACTAAGCGTGTATCATACCGTGTAGAACTGATTTTTACCGTAGTACCGGATGAATTCAGTACTTATCTTGATGTAAATGAACCAAGTACCGGCATTGTTCAGGAACGGCCTGAATATTCTAATATTGATGGCGGGCTGGGTATATTTTCAAGCAGGTATCAGAAAACAAGAATATGGAAGCTTGGACCGGATATGGAAAATGATATCGTTGACAGGTTCAACGCCATCGACGGAAGCTTTATTCTTGCAAAATAATCTACCATCAATTAATAGTAGCCTTCAGAAAATCGCTTTATCAGTGCGTACATAAGAAATAAACCAAAGCCCGTTTGTTGTAAATTGGACTTCAATCGTTATTTTTCTACTGAAAAAGTAAATATCCACAAACCTTTAAATGAATTTATCAGAAAGCTGCTTGACAAGGCAGCCTTTTTGATATCTTACAGGCATATTGCCCGGTTATCATTATTTCGCGATCTGATTTTCTGTCGTTTTGTCATAATTAAATTTTCTGGCTGTCACAGCAACCAGAATAATAAAACTGACGTAATTATCAGCATAACAGCGATATATGATAAAAAATAAAGACAATCATCTCCGCTTTGATTTGCAATAGATTGCCAATTCAGTCCTTCTGTTTTTTTTGGCATAATGATTGAAATCAGGGCTGCCAAGAAATTAGAATATTAATACATTAAATACATTATAAACATGGGAAAGATAATAGGAATCGATCTTGGAACAACCAACTCATGTGTGGCTGTGATGGAAGGTAACGAACCCGTTGTAATTCCAAACAGTGAAGGCAGACGTACAACACCTTCAGTGGTTGGTTTTACTGAAAATGGCGAACGAAAAGTTGGTGATCCGGCTAAACGTCAAGCTATTACAAATCCACAAAAGACCATTTTTTCAATTAAGAGGTTTATGGGTGAAACCTTTGACAGGGTAACAAAAGAAATTGGACGTGTGCCATACAAAGTTGTCAAAGGCGATAACAACACCCCAAGGGTACTGATTGATGACAGGAAATATACCCCTCAGGAAATTTCGGCAATGGTGCTTCAGAAAATGAAAAAGACCGCAGAAGATTATCTCGGACATGAAGTTACCGAAGCCGTTATTACAGTTCCTGCATATTTCAGCGATTCACAACGTCAGGCAACCAAAGAAGCCGGCGAAATTGCAGGCCTGAAAGTAAAACGTATCATCAATGAGCCTACAGCAGCAGCACTAGCTTATGGCCTTGATAAGAAACATAAAGATATAAAAGTTGCCGTATATGACCTTGGCGGTGGCACATTCGATATCTCAATCCTTGAACTGGGTGAAGGCGTATTCGAAGTAAAATCAACCAATGGAGATACCCATTTAGGTGGTGATGATTTTGACCATGAAGTAATCAATTGGCTTGCCGACGAATTTTTAAAAGATGAAGGTCTTGATCTGCGTAAAGATCCAATGGCTCTGCAACGTTTAAAAGAAGCATCCGAAAAAGCTAAAATTGAACTGTCAAGCTCTACCGAAACTGAAATCAACCTGCCTTACATCATGCCTGTGGATGGAGTTCCAAAACATCTTGTTAAAAAACTCTCACGTGCAAAATTCGAGCAACTGATTGACAATCTGGTACAAAAAACAGTTGAGCCCTGCCGTAAAGCGATGAAAGATGCCGGGTTATCATCATCTGAAATTGATGAGGTTATACTTGTCGGAGGTTCCACACGTATCCCGATGGTACAGAAAGTTGTTGAAAATCTTTTTGGCAAATCGCCCTCAAAGGGTGTTAATCCCGATGAAGTTGTGGCCGTTGGTGCTGCTATACAGGGTGGCGTGCTGACCGGTGAGGTAAAAGATGTGCTTTTGCTTGATGTTACCCCGCTGTCGTTAGGCATTGAAACACTTGGCAGTGTAATGACCAAACTCATTGAATCGAATACAACGATACCAACACGTAAATCTGAAACCTTTTCTACTGCTGCCGATAGTCAGACTACAGTTGAAATTCATATTCTTCAGGGTGAACGACCCATGGCAAGCCAGAATAAGAGTATCGGAAGGTTCCACCTAGATGGCATTCCTCCTGCACCCCGTGGCATTCCACAGATTGAAGTAACTTTTGACATTGATGCAAACGGAATTCTGCATGTATCTGCCAAAGACAAAGCTACTGGCAAATCGCAGCAAATCAGAATTGAAGCATCTTCAGGACTTTCTGATGAAGAAATAAAGAAGATGAAAGCTGAAGCTGAGGCCAATGCCGAAACCGACCGTAAGGCACGTGAAGAAATTGACAAACTGAACCATGCTGATAGCCTGATTTTTCAAACTGAAAAACAGTTTAAAGAATATGGTGACAAAATCCCACCTGAAAAAAAGGCACCTATCGAAAGCGCTCTTGCTGAATTAAAGGAGGCCTACGCATCTAAAAATATCCCTGCAATTGAAACTGCTACAGCAAAGCTGAATCAGGCTTGGCAGGTAGCCAGCGAAGAAATGTACAAGAACACGCAGGGTGGCTCCGATCCCAATGCAGGGCAAGGCCCGCAACAGGGTGGCAATCAAAAAGATGGCGGAGTTGAAGATGCTGATTTTGAAGAAGTAAAATAAATACATAGTCTGAAAACTGAGAGGCTGACCTTTATTGGCAGCCTCTTTTTTTATACCTGAAAGTGGTCTAATTTAGAATCATTTTGAACTTTCAATTATGTAAGTTGTTTATGTAAGTATACCGCTCTTGCGGATATTTTTCACAAAAATCAACCTGTATAAGGTTTAATTAATTCAAAAATTCACTCATGTTTAAAGAATATAGTCCATTGGATGACAAGCTTTTTCAGGTGATGGACAACGATGGCAAGATTGTTAATCCAACCTGGAAACCAGCAATTTCTCCTGAGCGGCTTGTAAAGGCATACAAGGATATGCTGTTTGCCCGTACGGCTGATTTCATGGCAGTTTCGTACCAGCGGCAGGGCCGGATGTTCACTTATCCACCAAACTTCGGACAGGAAGCCATTTCAGGTGGATTGGCAGTTGTAATGCGCGATCAGGACTGGTTTGTCCCTGCATTCCGCGAACTGGGCGCCTGGCTTGCAAAAGGTGCCACCCTCAAAGAGGTATTTCTGTATTTTATGGGATATGAAGACGGAACCGTTTTTAAAAATGCAAAAAATATTGCACCCATTTCAGTACCGATAGCTTCTCAGATTATTCATGCAGCAGGAATAGGATATGCAATCAACTACAAAAAAGAAGACAGCGTAGTGTATGCTGTGGTTGGAGATGGTGGCACTTCACATGGCGACTTTTCTGAAGGCCTGAATTTTGCTGCAGTCTGGAATGCGCCCGTGGTATTTGTTGTGCAAAACAACCAGTTTGCAATCTCGGTTCCCTTTAAAAAGCAAACCAGATCAATCAATATTGCTGTTAAATCAATAGGATTCGGTATAAAGGGAATTAAAGTCGACGGAAACGACATCTTTGCAATGACCCGTGCACTCCAGGAAGCCTCGGAACACGCACGCTCGGGCAAAGGTCCGGTGCTTATTGAAGCCATGACCTACCGCCGCGGTGCCCATACCACTTCTGACGACCCAACCAAATACCGCACAAAGGAAGAAGAAGAATCGATGGTTTGTACTGATCCGCTCGACCGTTTGCGCAAGTATCTTGTTTCAGAAAAACTTTATGATGAAGCCACTGAAGAACAATTGGTTGCTGAATACAAAAAGGAAGTTGAACGTCAGTTTACCGAGGCTGAAAACTATCCGCCATACCCGCTCGAGGATGTGTTTAAATATCTGTATGTTGATATGCCCGATGATCTGAAAAAACAAAAAGTGGAACATGAAAAGTTCCTGAAATGGAAGGAGGCCCAGAAATGAAAGTAATGACTATAGTACAGGCAATTACTGATGCCATTGATATAAAACTTGCAGATGACCCGAATGTGGTTGTTTTTGGAGAAGATGTAGGTGTTGAAGGTGGCGTTTTTCGCGCTACTGAAGGCCTCCAGAAAAAATACGGTGAGCACCGTGTATTTGATTCACCACTTGCTGAAGCCGCAATTGTTGGTACTGCTGTGGGGATGGCGATGAATGGTCTGAGACCGGTTATTGAAATGCAGTTCTGCGGTTTTGTTTATCCGGCAATGAACCACATCATTTCGCATGCCGCCCGTATGCACAACCGCTCGCGCGGACGTTACCGGACGCCGATGGTTATACGGTTTCCTTATGGTGGTGGTATCAATGCCCTTGAACACCATTCCGAAAGTATGGAAGCCATGTATGGCCATATTCCGGGACTTAAAGTTGTTATTCCTTCTACACCTTATGATGCAAAAGGTCTGCTGATTTCGGCCATTGAAAGTGATGATACCATTATTTTTATGGAACCCAAACGTATTTACAGAGCTATCAAACAGGAAGTACCTGAAGAAAAATTCAGCATCCCTATTGGTAAGGCCAAGATTTTGCAGCAGGGAACCGATGTAACACTGGTAGCTTATGGCGCAATGATCCGCGAAGCACAGAAAGCGGTGGCAATGGCAAAAAAAGACGGTGTTTCGGTTGAATTGATTGATCTCAGAACGATCTATCCCATTGACCGTGAAACTATTTCAGAATCCGTGCGCAAAACCGGACGTCTGGTGGTGGTGCATGAAGGTCCTACCACTTTCGGATTAGCCGCCGAACTAGCTGCCATAGCAAACGAGGATGCTTTTCTGAGCCTTGAAGCTCCGGTTAAACGTGTTACAGGCTTTGATACCATTGTTCCGCTGCCACGCGGCGAACATCATTATATCATCAGTCCCGAAAAGATTTATTACGAAATGATGAAAACCGTAAAGTTCTGATTAGCAATAAAATTGAATAACAGAGCTTTTAATATTCAGAAATCAAATGAGATACATTTTTAATTTTCCTGATATTGGCGAAGGGCTTGATGAAGGCACCATTGCAGAATGGTACGTTCAGAAAGGCCAGAAAATTGAATCGGGGCAACCGCTTGTCAATATGGAAACCGACAAGGTTGTTACCGACATTCCTTCCCCAAAATCGGGTACTATAGTGGCAACCTACGGAAAAGTTGGTGAAACCATACATGTCGGATCACCGTTGGTTGAGATTGAGATCGAAGGAATTGCAGGTGCAGAGGCAGTGGCCGAGGTATTAAAGGTAGAACCTATTGCTGAAGAAGGTGCCGGCGTTGTCGGTACAATGGAAGTAGCCGGCAACAATGCTTACCTGCCTTCAAGTTCCGAGGGTCTTGAAAATAAACCGGCAACAAATGACGAAGGACGTCCGGCCAAAAAATCGCTTGCAACACCAGTTGCACGGGCCATGGCTAAGGATTTGGGTGTGGATATCAATAAAGTAACGGGGACCGGGCCAGCCGGGCGGGTTACAACCAATGATATACAGACTTATATTCAGAAAGCCGGTAGCGGCAATCTTCCCAAATCAGGCGTAACCCAAACGGCACAAGCTGATGTGGCTCCACGCGTGGAGTACGAACCCCTGAGCACCATTCGTAAAACCATTGCCAAAAACATGATTCAAAGCAAGCATAACGCTGCACACATGACTGTTTTTGA
>CAZKCK010000003.1:0-16874 GCA_964550695.1 uncultured Bacteroidales bacterium
CGATACCAGCAGCTGCAGCTTCTGAAACCAGTCTGTATTTTTCTTCACTTATTTTAAGCTGATTCATGGTTTTTTGAATAGCTTGCTGCTGTTCTTTTATGGCTAAGTTCTCATTGGTAGCATGTACGAAAATTTTCCTTTTTTCTTTGTATCTGTAAAAAATTAAAGTGATGATAATGATAAGAAAGCCAATGATTAATATATAGCTTACAGTATTAAACAAATCCTGACTTGATTTTTTTTGTTCTTGCAGTGTAAGTCTTTGTTGTTCACGTTCATAATCATTAAAAAGAGTCAACGAAATTTTCTTCTCATTTTCGCGTAATATGCTGTCATTCAATGATACGTTTTGTTGCAGATATTGATATGCAAGTGTATAATTGCCCATGACAGAATATAATTGTGAAAATTTCTGGTAGCTCAACTGTATCAGAATCCGGCTGTTTGATTCTATGGCAAATTGAAGTCCTTTTCTGATATACTCTTCTGCTGTTTTATATTCTTTCAGTTCAATGTAATTGCCAGCCAGGTTCAGATATGAACTGGAAATATGATTTTTAATACCAATTTTTTCACGCTCTTCAAGAGCTAGTTGATTGAATTCCAGTGTCTTTTTCCAGTTTTTTTCAAGACTGTATACATGCCCGATTTTCGTAAGTGTGGTTCCCCTGAAATTCCAATCATTGAGCAATGAAGCCAGATTAGCTGACTCATTATAGAAATAAACAGCAGAATCATTTTTATTGATACGCAGGTAATAGTTGCCCAATAAACCATAATCCTTCATTAATTCGGTTTTATTACCAGCTTGCTTGTGAGAAAAAATCAGATTATCCAGAATTTTTTTTCCTTTGGGTATAGAGTCTGAGTCGATGTAACATGAAGCAAGATAACGCTGTAAAATGTTGATTTCTGATATATTATTTTGTTTTTTTAAATATTGCTCTGACAATTTGTATAATTGAATGGCTTTGGGATAATCCTTCAGTCTTTCAAACATGTTCCCGAAATTTGAATAGCAAAATCCTATTCCTAAGTTATGACGGGCCTTTGAATAGTAAAACATGGCTTTTGTGCCGGCCTCAACAGATTTCTGATACATTTGCCCGGTGAGGTACAGGCGTGACATGATGTTGAATATATTCCCCAATGTGGTATCAGAACCAATACTCAGATAATAATCGTATGCATTCTGTAGCATGCTTAAGGAAGTTTCCCTGTTGTCGAGTGAATAATTCAGCAATCCTATGTAATAATAGGAGTAGGCTGTTAAAGCAGGGTCATTCATTTTTGTTGCTGTCTCAAGCATTTTAATGCTATACTTGAGTGCAGTGTTCTTGTCGTGAGAGTAGAACAACTGGCTTAAATTTCTGAAAATATCATATTTTTCGCTGTCGGTGGCTTTTCCAAGGCTCGAAAGTATTGTATCTTCCTGACTACCAATTGCCAATGAAACCAACGAAACGAATACGAGTACTAAAAAAGGCTTAAGCAGTTTAATCATACTGTCATTAAAAATCTTCTCAAAAATAAGCATTTGCAAAGAGATTAATTAAATGACGGGAATTATTTTTTTATATTTTTTTTAATTATTATTTAAGTGCTTGATTAATCGACTTTTGTGTAAATTTTACAGATAATATTTTTTCATATTTTTAAACAGAATCAGTATCAGCCAGATCCGGAATGAAAGCAAACGGCTCTCCTGATAGCTTTTGGGCCGTAGCGAAGTCTTATTTTGTCCATGGCCAGGCAGAGGTTGATGAGTTCGGGAGTGTCTTCAAAAAGATCGAGTTGCTGAACTCCGTTTACCAGATGGCTGAATCGCAGTCCAATAAGCCTGATGAGCATGCGGCGTTGATAAAGTCGTTCAAAAAGTTCCAGGGAGGCGGCAATAAGCTGGTGATCAAGCGATGTAAACGAAATTTGTTTTTGCAGCGTATGTGTATCAAAATTTGAATACCTGATTTTGACTGTAATACACGAAGTTAGCTTTTCCTCTTTACGTAGTTGAAAGGCCAGTTTTTCGGCCATATGGGTAATAATATCACGCATGTGTGCAATATCTGTACTGTCCTGTTCAAAAGTGGTTTCATGGCTCATCGATTTTTGCTCTGAATAGGGAATAACGGGCGTAAGGTCAATGCCGTTGGCTTTTTTCCAGAGTACAATACCGTTTTTGCCCATCAGTCGTTCCATCATTTCAGGTGGTATGCCGCTTAGCAGTTCAATGGTTGTAATGCCCATCGAACGCAGGACCTGAAAGGTTTTTTCGCCAATCATGGGGATCTTGCGTATCGACAGTGGCGATAAAAATGGTTTTACGCTGGGCGGGGGCACTTCTTTTTCACCATTGGGTTTGCCCTCTCCGGTAGCAATTTTGGCCACGGTTTTATTTACCGAAAGACCGAATGAAATAGGCAGTCCTGTATTTTTAATAATCGACTCGCGCAGTTCATGCGTCCATTTATAACAACCAAAAAACCTGTCCATGCCGGTAATGTCAAGATAGTGCTCGTCAATCGACGCCTTTTCATATACGGGAGCTTTTTCTGCTATTACATCGGTCACTGTTCTCGAAAGCCGGCTGTAAAGTTCCATATCACCACGGATAAACACAGCATCCGGACATAACAGTCGGGCCGTTTTTACAGGCATGGCCGAGTGTACACCAAAACTACGCGCCTCATAACTGCAGCTTGCCACCACACCTCTGTCGCCCATGCCGCCAATAATTACAGGTTTGTTTTTTAAACTGTTGTTTATCAGGCGTTCTGCTGAAACAAAAAAAGTATCAAGGTCTAAGTGTACAATTGTACGACCTGGAGTAAAGGGAGTGTTATTCAATAACATAAAACATAAATTTGAATTCTGCTTTTTTGATTAAAATTTAACCAAAAATTTGATTACAATATAATCATTTTTTTAAAAAGATGTGTATATTTGCAGGTAATTATTTTTAGATTTTTTGAAGTCTCTTAAAGATCAGGAGTATATCATTATGCATTTTGCACAAAATATTAAGATGTTGCGTAAGCGCAAAGGCCGTACCCAGGACGATGTAGCCCATGCCCTGGAAATGAAACGACCCACACTCAGCGGGTATGAAAACGGTGTGGCTGAGCCCGGAATCAGTGCCCTGATGGCATTTTCAGAATATTACAAGGTAGCAGTTGATACCCTGATAAAGGTCGATCTTTTGTTACTACCCGAGAGTCAGCTTTCGCAGCTCGAAAGGGGGTATGATACTTTTATCAGGGGCAGCAATCTCAGGGTTCTGTCAACAACCGTAAATTCAGAGAATATCGAAAATATAGAACTGGTAAATGAAAAGGCCAAAGCGGGATACCGTACGGGGTATTCTGATCCTGAATATGTTAGTATACTTCCTACGTTTAATCTGCCATTCCTTTCACGTGAAAAAAAGTACCGTACCTTTCAGATTACAGGCGATTCAATGTTACCTATACCTGATGGAGCCTTTGTTACAGGTGAATATGTGCAGAACTGGAGCATGATCCGCAACAGGCAGGCTTATATTATTCTTACACTGAATGACGGCATTGTTTTTAAAGTTGTTGAGAACCGGATCAACCTTGATTTCAGGCTTCGTATGTATTCCCTGAACCCGGTTTATGAACCATATGACCTTGAAATCAGCGATGTAAGAGAAGTGTGGCGATTTGTAAACTTTATCTCTGATGAATTACCCGATCCCCGTTTGGTTGCTGACAATCTGGTTGAATCAATCAAAGACCTCAGACGCGATATTCAGGCTATCCAGACAAAATTAAACCTTTAAGTCACTGTTAATCATCAAAAATATCGTGTACGCCATTGTTGATATCGAAACTACAGGTACAAGTGCCCCGGGTGAGAAAATTACCGAAATAGCAATCTTTATTTATGACGGCGAAAAAGTCATAGATGAATTCGTTACGCTTATTAATCCCGAAAAGAAGATACCTTACCGCATAACCCAACTTACCGGTATTACCGATAAAATGGTTGAAAATGCACCCAGATTTTGTGAAGTAGCCCGTAAAATTGTTGAAATAACGGCCAATACAGTATTTGTGGCTCATAATGTAGGATTTGATTATGGCTTTATCCGCAATGAGTTTAAAAGCCTTGGCTATGATTTTCAACGTGAGAAGCTTTGTACTGTAAGACTGAGCCGTAAACTGATTCCCGGATTGCAGTCGTACAGCCTCGGAAACCTTTGCCGCGATCTTGACATCGGGATTACAAACCGGCACAGGGCTGCCGGTGATGCCCTGGCTACGGTAAAACTCTTTGAACACCTGCTGTCAATCAACAGCCAGCCCATGCAA
Organism: uncultured Bacteroidales bacterium; assembly: GCA_964550695.1. GTDB lineage: Bacteria > Bacteroidota > Bacteroidia > Bacteroidales > TTA-H9 > CAZKCK01. Next base: position 4,335 of record CAZKCK010000003.1, read on the forward strand.
ATTAACCTTAAAGGAACCAACTCATCCCTCGATCCGGCTATTGTGAGCAGGCTGCCGGAAGACCCCGGTGTGTATTATTTTCATGATAAAGACGGTGATATAATTTATGTTGGAAAAAGCATGAGCATCCGCGACAGGATTAAACAACACCTTATCAATGAAACGACCAAAAAAGCACTCGAAATGAAATATGCCGTGCATGATGTTTCATTTGAACTTACTGGTAGTGACCTTGTTGCACAACTGCTGGAATCTGAAGAAATCAAACAGCATATGCCCCTTTATAACCGTATGCAGCGACGCATTGGATTCAATCTCGGATTGTATTCCCGTATTTCACCTGAAGGTTACATTTTGCTTAACATTGAACGAATTGACAATACAAAACAAACCATAACTTCCTTTAATTCGATGGCAGCAGCCAAAAGGTATCTTTTCGATCTGTGTGAGCAGTACGGGCTTTGCCAGAAGCTTTGCGGACTCTATAAAACAGAAAGTGCCTGTTTTCAGCACAGTATAGGCTCTTGCAGCGGTGCTTGCATCGGGAAGGAGGCTCCTGAAGACTACAATGCCCGTGTTGAGAGAACATTGGCCCCGGTCAGGTTTGAACGCGATAATTTTTTCATTATCGACAAAGGGCGGAGTTTTAACGAACGCTCTGTGGTTCAGGTAAAAAATGGTTGTTATATTGGATACGGATACGCCGATATTGAATCAGGATATCAGGGAATCAGCGATTTGCATGATTGTGTAAAGCCCGGGCGCGACACACGCGATATCAGGCAGATTATCAGAACCTATTTGAAATCAGGGAAATATGAGAAACTTGTGGTTTATTGAAATCGGTTCAACAAATTGTTGATTTAAGGCTAAACCAACTTATTTATATTTCAGGATATTGAGAGAAACACTTATTTTTGCCCAAAACATTTACTTATGACTAAAAATACTAAGCGTTTTATCCTTGTGGGTTTGTTGGTTTTCATCGCAGGCCTGGCAATTTATCTGTGTTCAGTTAAAAAAACCGGTTCTTCTGATCAACAACCTTATCTGGTGGTATTGTCACTTGATGGTTTCAGATGGGATTATCCTGCAGCATATTCGCTTCCCAACCTTCAACAGATGGCCCGTGAAGGAGTTGAGGCCAAAGCACTTATTCCATGTTTTCCTACCAAGACTTTTCCGAATCATTACAGTATGGCAACAGGTTTATATCCTGATAACCACGGAATTATACTTAATCAATTTTTCTCGGTTGAAAAAAACAAGCAGTTTGTTTCAAATGATCCCAATTGCGTGACCGATGCAGGTTTTTTTGGTGGAGAGCCTGTTTGGGCCACTGCTGAGAAACAAAATTTAAAAACTGCTTCGTATTTTTGGGTTGGTTCTGAAGCTCCTGCAGGAGGTGCATCTCCTTCTATCTGGAAAAAGTATGAGCATAATTTTCCGTTTACTGCCAGAATTGATTCAGTAATTGCCTGGCTGCAACTTCCTGAAAAAACCCGTCCGCATCTGATTATGTGGTATATGCATGAGCCTGATGCAATTTCACATGCCGAAGGTCCAAAAGCTGCACAAACGCAGAAAATGGTGGTTTATCTTGATTCACTGATAGGAGTTTTCAGAAGTAAACTCAAAAATATTCCGGTCGGGAGTCTGGTGAATTTTGTGGTCGTTTCTGATCATGGGATGGGAGAAATAGCTCCGGAGCGTACATTGTATCTGGATGAACTTGTACCAAGATACTGGATGTCAAGGTCAAATGTTGAAAGTGTTGTGATGAACCTGAGCGCCATCGACCCTTACAAGGATTCACTCTATAACAGGCTCAAAAAGGTTAATCATCTGAAAGTCTGGAAAAAGGAAGAGGTCCCGGCCAGATTGCATTATGGAAAAAACCCGAATCTGGTTGATCTGGTTGTGGTAGCTGACAGTGCCTGGAATTTTAAGGTTACACGTGATGATAACGCATTGTATTCCAAGGGTGCCCACGGATATGATAACAATAATTCGGATATGCACGGGATTTTCTTTGCAACTGGTCCGGCTTTTAAAACCGGTTACCGGCAGGAAGCATTTGAAAATGTGAACCTTTATCCTTTGTTTTCAGAAATTCTTGGTATTCAGCCAGTCAAAGTGGATGGAAGTCTTGAGCCGGTCAAAGGAATGTTAAAGGAAAAGGAATCAGTTACGAAATAAAAATATCTTCAGGATATTCTACATTTTCGAGAAAGAGACCGTTTGCAGGAACTGAAATACCAGCCTCGCAGCGGTCTTTTTTATGGATGATAGCTTGAAAATCGCTGAGGCTGATTTGCTTCATCCCAACTTTCCACAAGGTTCCAACAATTGCCCTGACCATATTTCGTAAAAACCTGTCAGCCTTTATATTAAAAACCAGTTCATTGCCTGTTTTTTGCCAAATGGCCTCACTCACCCGGCAAATGTTGGTTGCTGTTTGGGTATGAAGTTTTGAAAAACTTGTGAAATCATTGGTTTTCAATAATATATCACATGCCTGATTCATTAAATCTGTATCGGGTTGATTGTGCTGCTGCCATGCATATGCTCTTCCAAAAGGCGTTTTGTACAATTGAATGTAATAACAATAAGTTCTTGAAATAGCACTGAATCGGGCATGTGCATCAGGTTTTACTTTTTTAATTTCAGTGATTGCAATGTCTTTGGGCAAAAATCTGTTGAGCCTGTGTGTCAGATTTACCATAAACTGAGCATCCAGCGGCTCAGAATTAAAGTGTGCATAAAAATTACGGGCATGTACTCCGGTATCCGTTCTGCCACAACCTGTTATACCAGTTTTGTTTCCCAGCAAAATAGATAAGGCTTCTTCCATTTTTTGCTGTACGGTAACAGCATTATCCTGACGTTGCCAGCCAAAATACTCCGAACCATCATAAGAAAGATGTATGAAGTATCTTTCGGTTTTATTATCTGTTGGTATGTTAGTCAAATATCATTTTTTGTACTTCAACACCGGGTATTTTTGACAATTCTTTTTCAAGCGCCTCCATTTCAGAAGTTACGCCGGTGAGTTCCAGCAGGATTATTCCTTCTGAACTGCATTTGTCATTCACAACCTCATGCAGACCCAACCTTGTCCTGATGGTACATCCGTATTTTGTCAGGCTGTTCTGAACCTGAAGGTTTGTCTGAGCCCGGTTGCTGATTCTGATTCCCAGAATTCTAATTTCACTCATGAAATGTTTGGCTTTTATGTGAATGTTTAAAACATTGGCCAATAAACCAATTTGAATACAAAGTTAGGATTATTGCCGCAGATCAGAGAGCAATCATAAAAAATATTCAGGTATTACATAAAAAAGGGCCGTGCTCCCGCATTGCCCTTTCCAATAATTACCACTGTAATTCCAAATAATCCAGATGATTAGTCTATTCTAATCTATTATCGCACTAACACATTTTAGCTATAAGTTCGCCCCAGTTTTCACGGGTTTTTAATAAAAATTTTAATTCGCGGCCACCTTTGGTTACAATTGCAAGACCATTGTTTGAAAACCAACCTGTTTTAAAGTACATAACATCTTGTATATCCGTTGGCAATACTTCTACATCAAAAGTTTCTTCCTGATTTGAAATCCTTTTAAAGTAAATGCGCTGGTTTGTCAGTATCAGTTTCCCGGGGAAATGCGAAGCTTCAACCATGTGGCTGGAATCCCCGGCTTTTAATACAACTTCATTTGGTTTTAATGTAACAAACATGACTATTGATTTTGCGGTGAAAACAATATGTCAGAAGAAGATAAACTATTATGCCAAAATTTGTAAGTATTTTATTATTAATAATTTAAAAATCTATTAACACATTTTAACTATGTGAAATGTTCGATATTGTGCTATTGTGTGTACGGTTTTAAAGCAAGCGGATTGTACGGCTCAAAAACCGGACTTTATTTGTATGAAATCTGTTTATTTCTTTACTTTGGGAACTTTTTATTTATCACCACGTTTAACCGGTGTTCTGAAAGCCAGCTATCATTGAGAAATCTACTCTTTTTTGTTTTATTATGTGCATTTATACTGACTGGCTGTATGCAGGAGTCAATTGAAAAACACGTAATTAAACCAGTGATAATCAATAAATCATGTGTGATCTTTTATTACCCTGATTCATTGGTAAGCGATTCATTAAAGAAGCTATACGGCGACAGGTATTTTAAAATTACGGACAGTCTTACAGCAAACAATCAAAATATCAGAGTGTTAGCCGACAGTCTTGGGATCGGTCAAATAGCCACCGAAGCAGAAATACTTGTGTTTAAAGTTGCCGATGGCGTTGAAACAAGCATCAATTTGCATTTGCGGAAAAATCATGCCGGGGTTATTCTTTTTAAAAAGGGTGAATATCCGGTAGTTTTGAGCCCGGAGATATATCGGAACCAGATACTAAAGTTATTTAATCCGAATGTTGAGATGGTCGTTAAAATGCCGGATAAGCATCAAAGAGAAAAACCTAAAACCTCTAAAACCGGGAGAATAACAACAAACCCTGTTGATGAGCAGGTAGTTGAATTAATTGTGCCATCCCGTAAACCCGATTCGCTTGGCTGGATGCAAAGGAAATTGTCAGGTTTTCTTGATTTCTTCAGCATCTCTCAAAAGGCAGGAACTTCTGCAGTACCCGGCAAATTCAATAATTACAGTGTTGTAAGCCAGAAAACTATGTTATCTGTCTGCCTTGAGAATGATATCTTTTTCGGAACAGATATCTGGTATTCTAATGGGGTCAAAATCAGCTATTACAATCCGATCTGGCAAGCTTCACCATTTTCGGCAATCCTGCTTCCATATAAAAAGAAGTCAATTAATTTCTATAGTCTGTCGCTTGAACAGAATATGTACACACCCAAATATCCCACCTGGGAAGGAATTCAATACGATGACCGCCCGTTCAGCTCATTTCTGACGCTTACGCATCATAAAATGACAAACAGCCCTGATCTCAGGTTGCGGATCAACAGTAGTTTTGCGATGGGAGTTATAGGAGCATATGCGCTCGGTGGCGAGATTCAGAGCTATCTGCATGGCGCAGAAAAACGACCCGTCGGCTGGAATAATCAGATAGCCAATGATTTAGTTATTAGTTACAATGTTGTTTTCCAGAAATCTTTTTTTTATAATAATCACAATGACTTTAGTGTTGTACCGGGAATCATGGCCGGAACACTTTTTACCAATGCCAGTGCTGGTTTGGAATATAGATGGTCAAGGTTCAGTAATTTCTACAGCGATCCTTTTCCGGTGAAAAAAGCCACAGATCAATGGAAAGAAATACTTCATAAAGTTCAGTATTCTTTCTTTGCCAAAACTGCAGTTACAGGCGTACTTTATGATGCCACCTTACAGGGTGGTGTATTTAACAAAACCAGCCCGTATACCATCAGCAATGAAAGGATGAATCGCCTTGTAATGAATACTACTGTTGGTTTTGAAATGAGTTATAAGCAGTTTTCGCTTGATTTTTCTGCATTTATGCTCAGTCCGGAATTCGATCCGCAAAAAAGATGGCACAAATGGGGAAGGATAAATTTTTCTGTTGCTTTATAGTAAATGATGGCTTTTACACGCAATTATGAAATGAATAAAGCTATTATGGATTATCGGCACCACATTGCGGTTAAAACTTAAACTGTATTTTTGTATTTGTAATTGAATAAAACATATGACGAACCTCGATACCCTCAGATCCACTTTTAGTGAATTATATCCTGTTGTAAATCAAGAAATACTTGAACTTTTTATTGATGAACTAATTCAGAGCAAAAGCCGTATCCCGGTTAAGGCGTCCAAACCTGACTGGTATAAAGATGCAGTTGTATATTCATTGTACGTTGATTTATTCAATAAGGATTTTACGGGTCTTATTCAGAAACTTCCTTATCTTCAGCAACTTGGTGTAAATTGTTTATGGCTTCTGCCCATTCTTGATTCACCGATGCGCGATGCCGGATTTGATATCCGCAATTATGACCGTATCAGAAAAGAATTATTCGGTTTACCTGAAAATGCCGGAATAGAAGAGGAGAGGTCTCTTTTCAGGGAGTTTCTTGCCAGCGCACATCAGCATGGGATCCGTGTTATTTTTGATATTGCCATGAACCATACCAGCAATACAAATCCATGGTTTATTGAAGCCAGCAAAGGTGAGGGGAGCCCATACGATGATTTTTTTATTTGGAATGAGGATACAAATAAATATAAAGAAACCAGATTGCTGTTTAAAGGTATGTGCCCCAGCAATTGGGAAAAGGAAGGCGACAGGTATTATTTTCATCGTTTTTTTGAATTTCAGCCGGATCTGAATTACCACAATCCGCAGGTTCTGCTTACAATGGGCCGTATTCTCCTGTTCTGGCTATCTCAGGGGGTGGATGGGTTCAGAGCTGATGCCATACCTTATATCTGGAAAACGGAAGGAACTGATTGTGAGAATTTACCCGAAGCACATTTGATTATCAGGTTCTGGCGTGCTATGCTCGATTTTATAAAACCAGGCACATTGTTACTGGCTGAAGCCTGTCAGCCCCCCAAAGAGGTGGTTAAGTATTTTGGTGAAGAAAATGAATGCCATGCCGGCTACCATTTTCCGCTGATGCCTCAGCTATTTATTGCTTTGGGTCAGGAGAGGGCTGAACCAATTATAAATATTCTTAGTGAGAAAATTACACCAAAGATTCCTCAATCGTGCCAATGGTTTACTTTTTTGCGTTGCCATGATGAACTGACGCTGGAAATGGTTACCCCCGAGGAGCGCAACATCATGAATGGCCTGTACCGGCATCATGACCGTTGGAATTTCAGGGAGGGAGAAGGAATTGCGGCACGCTTGTCAGAACTGATGAAATTTGATCACCGTAAAGTATTGCTGGCATATTCAATGATGCTGACTTTACCCGGTACCCCGGTGATTTATTATGGTGATGAATTCGGAAAATCAAATGATGAAGCATATTATGATCAACAGGTTTCAGCCACCGGGTATACTGATTCACGGTATTACGTGCGCGGGCCTGTAGATTGGAATGAAGTTGAAGCTGCCCTGGCTGCTCCTGATTCTTTTGGTGGCATCGTATTTTACGGATTAAAGCAAATGTTGCACGAGCGAAGACAATCCGTGGCGTTTAGCCGTGGAAATCTGATGTTTAAAACTTTAATGAATGAAAAAGGTCAGGAGTGTACTTCAGTTCTTGCTTTTGAAAGGGAGTTTGAGCAGGATTGTATTCTCGTAATTCACAACCTGAGTGGCAAACAACTAACAGTTGATCTTTCAGATTATAAATTCAAAGCCTCTGTTGGTCTCCTGACAAATTTGCCATTGTCTGACGGCAATCTGCTGTTGGAACCCTATTCTTATCATTGGGTACGGTTATGAACAAGGCAAATGTAACAATGCTTTTGCCCGAAGGTTTCGGTGAACTGAATGAAATTGAAGCGGATACAATACGTTCATTGGAATACACAATATTATCGCGCCGTGGCTTGGCAGAGTTGATGGATACCATCTGGGAATTAACTATTGGTTTAATTCCGCATGACAGGATTGGTGTGGCATTCGTTGATGATGATCATCAAAGGTTAGTTGCGCACTATTCAAGAGCCGTATATTCCCCTGTTTTGTTGGATGGAGGTTTTTCATCCGGTTTGGCCGGATCCACACTCAAACTGATGCTTGAATCAGGCAAGGGCAGGATTATCAGCGATTTGTCAGATTATTATTCAACCCATCCTGATTCTGTTTCTACCCAATTACTCCTGGAAGAAGGAGTGCGTAGTAGTCTGACTTTGCCTTTGAAAGTTGATGACCGTCAGGTTGGTTTTATTTTTTTTAGTTCACGAATGCCCGACGCATTTAATATGCGCCATGGGGCATTGTTGTTTGCGTTGATAAAAGTGATGTCTTCCGGAATCGAAAAAGCCTGGCTCTTACGCAAACTCGAACAGGCTAATTCAGATTATGCCACGCTGATGGGATTTGTTTCGCACGAGTTAAAAAGTCCGCTATCGACCATGATGATGCTAGGTCATACCTACGTGGAAGGATACCTTGGAAATGTTGATCCGCTGGCTGAGGATACCATTCAGAAAATGCTCCGTATTTCGGGTTACATGGTGAACATGATCAGCAATTATCTTGGTCTTTCAAGTCTTGAAGCAGGTGAACTGAAATTTATGCCCAGAGATGATGTGAATTTTAAAACAGAAGTACTTGATTTTGCGATTGATACTATTGAAGCCAGAATTAAGGAACGGTTGACTTCGGTGAATATCGTAGTGGATGGAGCCATACCTTTGCTTTTTGTAGATATTGACCTTTTACGTATTGTGGTAATTAATTTGCTCGATAATGCGGTTAAATACGGTTTGAAAAATTCTATTGTACAAGTCAATTATTCTGTGCATTCTGATGCTTTTATCTTTAGGGTTCGTAATCAGGGTGTTGGATTTACAAGCGAACAATCTAAAAAATTATTCAGAAGATTTAGCCGGTTAAGGCAAAAAGGGCTGGAGGACAGGAAAGGTAGCGGACTTGGCCTGTATTTGAGTTGGTGGATCATCCAAAAACATCAGGGAAAAATCAAAGCTACCTCAAAGCCCGGTGAATGGGCTGAATTTGAATTTGAAATCCCACTCAAGCAGTGTTGAGAATACATATAAAAAAATTCCTCAATAATTATTGATTTTCATATGGTTGAATCAACTTTTTTTAAATAATTTTGACCAAAATATTATAGCAATATGCCCGATGATCTGGTAGATGTGATAATTGTCGGGGCCGGCCCAGCAGGAGTAGCTTGTGCTCTTGGTTTAGCCGGTTCCGGCCTTAAGGTTAAACTGATCGATAAGGATCAATTTCCAAGAGAAAAAGTTTGTGCTGGCGGCTTGTGGCTCAGGTCGGTACGGGTACTTGACGATTTATTGCCTTTTGTTGGCAGTTCAATTGAATCTTTTGAAAATAAACTCAATTTATGTGGAATCTCTGTTTGTACACCCGATGGTGGCAAATTTATACACAAATCAAATTATATAGGCGAAAAACGGAAAACACTGGGTTACACCGTTAACCGTGAAGATTTTGATGAATGGCTCGTAAGATGCACCTGCAAATCGTCCGAAGTGGAATTCATCCCTTCAAAAAAGGTAGACACAGTTCAGAAAACTTCAACCGGAATGACGGTTTCAGGAGAAGGCTTTGCTTATAATGCTAAAATAGTGGTATTTGCAGATGGTGCACAGGCCGGTATTTCAGGAAAGCTTACAGGAATGAAGTTCAGTCGGGAAAAGGATGCACTGGCTGTAAGAGCATATTTTAAACATGTAAAAAAAGATGATAACGACAATGTTCTGGAGCTTTGCTTCTTAAAGGAAGTCTTTCCAGGATACATGTGGTTGTTTCCACTTCCTGATGATGTTATGAATGTTGGTGTTTATATTCCTTTACGGTTTTTCCAACAACACAATGCCAACCTGAAACGCCTGCTTTTTGAGCTGATTCAGGACAATTCGCAGATGGCCTTTAAGTTTCAGGATGCCACACTGATTGGAAGTGTAAGGGGAGGACTGTTGCCGCTTGGGAAAAAAAACAGCGTTTATTCTGGCGAAAACTTTCTGGTAGCTGGCGATGCCGCTTCATTGGTAGACCCATTGGGAGGTGAAGGTATTGGCAATGCCCTATATTCAGGGCAACTTGCTGCCAAACATATACTTGAGTGTGTAAGTCAAAATAATTTTTCAGCTTCTTTTAACAAAGCATATGACAAAAAAGTTTTGAAATCAATCGCTGTTGATTTTGAATTCAGACATTGGATTGTTAAATTTATGCAAAGCCATCCTTCATTGTTTAATTATGGCATAAAGAAAGTAAGCTCCAATTTGGCATTTAGAAAAGTGGTTGCCAGTGCATTGGCTTCCGGTGAAGTTAAAAAGGAAATTCTCTCCCTTCGTTTTTTAAAAAGTTTTATATTTGATTAAAAAATACAAATTGTCTACCAAGGCTTTTAATATTTTATTCAGATTGTTAATTTTTTACAAATAATTATGAATGAACAATTTATCAGCTATTTGTGGCGCAATAAACTGTTAAGTTTCCCACTTGCAACAGATCAGGGCGAAGAAGTGCAAATAGTTACGGTTGGTGAACACAATCCTGATGCAGGTCCTGACTTTTCGAATGCACGAATTAAGATTGGGAATGAACTATGGGCCGGTAATATTGAAATTCATGTAAAGGCATCCGATTGGCTCAGGCATAACCATCTTGATAATGAGAATTATAATCGTATCATTCTTCATGTGGTTTATGAAAACGATTTAAAAGAAAACCCATTACCGGGTTATTTCCCCACACTCGAAATAAAGGATTGTTTTGATCCTTCGCTCTATTTCAGGTATGAATCCTTTATGTATTCTACGTCGTGGATTCCATGTGCTTCATCATTTCCTCGGGCGAATCCTATTTCAGTAAGTAGCATGGCAGAGCGATGCATTATTGAACGAATTGAACGTAAATCTACTGAAATAGAGCAGATTATAGCGTTCAAGCTGAATAATTGGGAGGAATCTTTTTATATAGTGCTTGCGCGTAGTTTTGGGTTAAAAGTAAATGTACAACCATTTGAAATGCTGGCCCGGTCTCTGCCTCTTACATTGCTAACCAGGCATCATGATCATTTATATCAGCTTGAGGCATTGTTGTTTGGTCAATCGGGTCTTCTTGCCAAAGAACCCCGTGATGAATATGAATACGATTTAAAGAAAGAATATCATTTTTTGCAAAAGAAGTACGGTTTGGTTCCATTATCAGGTCATATATGGAAATTTATGCGACTGCGCCCCCCGTCTTTTCCAACCATTCGTATTGCCCAGTTTGCTGATTTAATCCATCATTCGGTACGCCTGTTCTCAAAAATCATGGAATGCGAACATGTTGATGATATCAGGCAGTTGCTGCACTGTCAGGCTTCAGGTTACTGGGACAGGCGTTATCAGTTTGGAACTGTTTCAGGAAATACTCCCAAAATTCCCGGTGAAGATTTTTACAATCTGCTTATTATTAATACGGTAATTCCCTTTTTGTTTCTCATGGGAAAGGCCAGAGACAACAATAGCCTCAAGGAGAAATCGCTAGGTTTTCTTGAGATGGTGAACGCTGAAAGCAATGCGATAACCCGAAATTGGGAAAAGCTGGATGTTCAGATAAATGATGCATTTTCAAGTCAGGCATTTATTGAGTTGAAAACCAGATATTGCGATTTGAAAAGATGCCTCGATTGCCGGATTGGCCATAGTATACTTGGAAGAAAATAAATGCCTTACTTATTGATTAGAGGTTAATGGTTGGTTTCTTTAGGTATTTGCTGATTTTGAAATTTAACTCGTTGGGATTAAATGGTTTGGTGATGAAGTCATCCATTCCGATGGCTTTGATGTTGTTTTTTACTTCCATCAACGCCGAAGCTGTAAGAGCTATAATTGGAATTGGCGTCAGTCCTTCTGCCTTTTCCCGCTCTCTAATCCTTTTTGTGGTTTGGTAACCATCCAGTTCAGGCATTTGCAGGTCCATCAGGATCAGGCTATAGTTTTTCCGCTGGCTTTGTTCAAGCGCAATCAGGCCGTTTTCAGCAGTATCAATCTGCAGATTCCATTTTGTCAGGAATTTCTTGGCAACGATGAGGTTTATCTGGTTGTCGTCAACAATCAGAACTGATTCATTTTCAAAAGTTTCAAAAATTTCAGGTAGCTGTTCTTCAATTGACTGACTGGTTTTTTCGCTTATTTTATAATCGAGGTAAACTGTAAAAGTTGTACCTGAATTGATGATGCTATCCACAATAATCCGCCCGCCTTGTAATTCAATCAGTTTCTTCGTAATTGACAATCCGAGTCCGGTACCACCGTATTTTCTGGTAATTTCGAGGCTTGCCTGCGTAAAACTATCAAATATCGTATCAATTTTATCAGGAGATATTCCAATGCCAGTATCGGATATTTTAAAAACAAGCGCACATCCCGAATCGTTCTTTTTAACAACATCCACCGAAATTTTGACATGACCACTTTCAGTAAATTTAACAGCATTGCCTGCCAGATTAAAAAGAATCTGATTAAGCCTTGTTGGGTCGCCTATCAGATATTCAGGTATTTGCGAACCAATCTCACTATACACATGAACACCTTTTTCATCCGCTTTTACTTTAATAACCTGTACTACACTATGTATCTTATCGCGAAGGTCAAAGTCTGCTTCTTCAAAAGTAATTTTGCCGGCCTCAATTTTACTGAAATCCAGGATATCATTTATCAGGGCTAGCAGATTTTCGGACGAAAACTTTAAAGTTTGGAGATTATCAACTTGTTGTGGCAGAGGATTTTCATTCAGTAGTATATATGTCATTCCAATTACCGCATTCATGGGAGTGCGCAGTTCATGACTCATAGTTGATAAAAACTGTGATTTAGCCTGGTCAAGTTGTTCCGCTTTAATCTTGGCGTGTAGAAGTTCTT
>CAZKCK010000003.1:16884-37798 GCA_964550695.1 uncultured Bacteroidales bacterium
GTTGGTTGTTTCCAGTTCTTTGTTTTTACTCAGGATATAGGCATTCTGGACTTCAATTTGTTTGTTCTGGTCAGTTATTTCGTGTGTTCGTTCTTTAATAATATCTTCAAGCCGTGATTGCTCCTGTATCATTTTGATTCGCTGGTACTTAAGTACAATATAACCTACCATAGCTATAACCGCTAATATCATCAGCAAAATCCACCATGTCTCGAACCAAACTCTGGTTATGGTAATGTTTATTGACAATGGTTTACTCCACGAAAAATTTCCATCTTTTTTGGCTCTGATCTGAATAATATAGTTACCTGTATTATAATCAGTTAAATATCTTTCAATGGTGTTTGTTACGGTTGTCCAGGCTAAAGTGTCGTGTCTGGTAATGATTCTGGCTTCATAATTAATTGCATTCCCGGGGTAAGATGGGACATTTACAAAAAGTTTGATAAATGACTTATTATTAAACTGATATGAACTCCCATTCAATTCAATATTTTTTCCGTTTTTCAAAATGCTCCATAAAACCGGAGTCGGAGTATGAATGGCTGCGATATTGTTACCCGAATGTCCGAGTCCTGCAATGGTTCCGACCCAAAGCTGATTCTGCTGATCAATCAGAAGTGCCCTGTAAGTTGCCGTTTTTGATGGAAGTCCATCTCTTTCAGAAAAACTGAAATATTCACCATCTTTATATTTCAGCAAACCAGTACTTGCTGTAACCCAGATATTTCCATCAGAATCCACATCAAGGCTTTTGATGGTATTTTCAGTCTCCTGACCCAGATTTATTCTTTCATAACCTTTGTTGTTATATTTTAACAAACCGAAAGTTGTTGCAAGCCAAATCTCATTCTGCTTATCAACCGCAATATCATTCACCGCAATGGGAAGGTTGTGTTCAAAAGAAATTTTTTTACTAAGATTTGTAAGTTGCTGGTTATATGGATTATACCTGTATAAAAATGCATCATCTGAAGTACCTCCCAGATACAAAACACCTGAAACAGGATCCTTTTTTATCGAAATAATTTTTGAATTAAGTTGCTTGTTAAAACCTGCCGAAATAATTTTTTCATTTGGTGTAATATATTTTACTTCCATACTACCGTCCTGGCAAAACCAAATGTTTCCTTCCAGATCACTCTCCAGAATAAAAACCGCTCCTGGTTTACCGGTATTGATACTTGTTGAATTTCCATTTGGGTTAAATACATTTATAATTCCTTTATTATCAGCCATCCATAATTTTTCGCCAGATGGAGCAAGCCTGAGTATAGTTGAATTATTGCTTGTATAAATGGTTTTGAATGAATGCGCCTGATACAGGTTGGTTATTTCAAATACCTGTTTTCCATTGGTAAAATACACTTTCCCATTTGTATTCTGTTTTACGTCCTGTATATAACTATTACCCTGTGCACTGATAATACCGTTGAAAAAGCGGGGTTGCATCAACACAAGTCCGTTGTCAGTTGACAACCAGAGATTGCTTTCTTGGTCTTTTATAATATGATTTGCATTGCTGAATCTAAAATCGCTGATTCGTTCAATTTTAAACGTATCTGCCGAATAGTTAATTTCATAAATCCCATTCGACCATGATGTTGCAATATATGTATCTTTATCTAATTGTTCAAACCATGAAAATTCAGTGTCAGGAACCAGCTTTTTAATTTTTTTAATTTTCCCGCTTTCATCAGTAGTCAAAATGCTTAAACCTGTATTGCCGGCAACCCAGATTTCACCTTTTTTAAAACAGGTGGCATAATAGAATCTAATGTCAGTAAGGCCCGAATTGAATTCAATAAAACTATCCGTTTTTTTGTCTCTGAAAAACACACTTCCCGCCTCAAAAAACGCGTAATGATTTGATTGACTATCAGAAGTGACAATAAAGGATCGCTGTACATTTTCGGGTACTTTATTGATTTTCGGGCGAAAAGTTATTATTTTATTGTCACGGTAAAGGTAAATACTGTTATTGTCTGTAATCCAGATATTTTTTTCATTGTCCTCAAAAATTAGTTTAGGATACCACATCAGTTCCTTTTTACGCTGAATGCTACCCAACATGATATTTTTACAAATGGGTTTATTATGATCAAACATCAGAAGGTTGGTGCCCATGTCATCTGTTATAATGAGCCGTCCGTCAGCAGAAGTTTTGATAAATTTAATATATCTGCTGGTGGTGAGGTCAGGAAAAGCAGTAAACGTTTTTCCATCAAAGCTAGCTATACCGTTATCCGTAGCTACATAAATAAATCCCCTCGAGTCAACTGTGGCAGCTTTTATGAGGTCACTTGGTAATCCATCGTTTGTGTTATAATAGGTGAAATTATACTTTTGCCCAAACAGATTGGTAACGTATATAATAAAAACAATAATAAATACTGGTCTTAGCATCTTCATTATGTTTTGCCGGTTAACGAATGGTCAGCAGTGAACAAAGATAGCAAAATTTAACCGGTAGTTTTTGATTGATTGTAATTTTTATTATGTTTGTATTCAGTCAAAAAACCTCTGATGAAATCTATTTTTTATTATAAAAGGCTGGTTTTCTGTTTATTTCTGGTAGTTTTTTCTGCAATAGGAGCATATTGCCAGGAAACAGAGGTGGTATCTCAAAAGATATTGAAAGTCGGTTATGACGAAGATTACCCTCCCTTTCAATTCAAAGATGAAAATGGACAACCAGCCGGTTTCGATATTGATATCATTAAAGCTGTGGCTCAGGTTATGGGCTATCAGGTTTATTTTGAAGCAGGTACATGGTTTGAGATAAAAGACAATCTTGAAAGGGGGACTATAGATGTAATTCCCGGTGTGAATGTTAATCCCGGGAGGATGCTGAATTTTGAAGTCTCTATACCGTTCATGGTTACTTTTCATCAGTTTTTTGTACGCAAAAATGCCGGCATTATTTCACTGAATGATTTCAAGTCGAAGTCAGATATCAGGATTGTTATCCAGAATCATCAGGTATTGACCGAATACCTTAAAGACCTCAATTCAAATCAGCATCCTTCGTACGCCGAAAGTACCAGAGAAGGGCTTCGGATGGTGTCTTCCGGTAAATATGACGCAATGTTATTGCCCCAAAGGTGCGGGCAATATTTTATTCAAAAGTATTATCTTGAAAACCTTGTGCCGGTTGCCAACACCATCTTACCGCGTGAATATGCAGTTGGAATTAAACAAAATGATTCATTACTTGTGGCTGATATCAATCAGGGACTGAGTATCATTGAAAATACCGGCAAATTTTCTGATATATACAGTAAATGGTTTTCGCAGTATGAAGAGAAGAGTTTTTATGTAAAATATATCGCATGGATAATCGGATTATTATTGATGTCAGGAGTTGTAATTGCTTTGATTCTCATGTGGAATTCTGTTTTGAAAAAGAGGGTGAGGCAGAAAACAAACGAATTAAGT
Organism: uncultured Bacteroidales bacterium; assembly: GCA_964550695.1. Classification (GTDB taxonomy): domain Bacteria; phylum Bacteroidota; class Bacteroidia; order Bacteroidales; family TTA-H9; genus CAZKCK01. Next base: position 20,323 of record CAZKCK010000003.1, read on the forward strand.
CTTCAGCTTAAGCAAAAAGAAGAAACAGAACGGCAATTGAGGATTGAAACGGCCAGAGCACAGGAGTCAGATAGCTTAAAATCAGCTTTTCTGGCTAACATGTCGCACGAAATCCGGACTCCGATGAATGCGATTATTGGATTTTCAGAACTTTTGGCCGAGCCTGATATAACTGATCATGACCGGGCTTTCTATTTTGAACTGATTAATGCAAATAGTTATGCACTGCTCAACCTGATAAATGATATTATTGATGTTGCCAAAATTGAATCAGGCCAAATTGTTATTGTGAGTAATACCTTCGATATCAATAGATTGTTGTTCGAATTGTTTGAGGTTTTCCAGATGTCAATCAAGAGAAATGATAAAAAGAAGGTAAAACTTGAATGCGATCCTTTTTATACAGCAAGTTATGATCTGTTTTCTGACGAAATGCGCCTGAAACAAGTTCTTACAAATCTGATTGGCAATGCATTAAAATTTACTGATAAAGGATTTGTGAAATTTGGTTATGATATAATTGAAGGAAATTTGCGTTTCTTTGTACAGGATAATGGCATTGGTATACCGACCAATAAACAGGACGTGATTTTTAACAGATTCAGACAGGCTGATGAAGGATTGGCGCGTTCATTTGGCGGGGCAGGGTTGGGGCTCTATATATCGAAGTATATTGTTGAGTTGCTGGGAGGTAAAATCTGGTTTGAATCGGAAGAGCTCAGCGGAACAACTTTCTATTTTACCATCCCTATCAGAGTTGCAGAACCCGATCATAAAGAGAATTGACGAAAAGTACCAAAAAGTGCGTTAACCCTTCATGTCGAGAATTTCAAATTCGCTGTTCTGGCTGATAAATTCAGGAATAAGTTGTTTAATAATTCTCACTGCTTCTGTTTTATTGTTGCTAAGAGTCTCCGCTTCCATTTCACCGATTTTCTGTTTAACATATTCATAATCATATGTATTTACTTTACCAATCATGATTTTAGGATGATGCGTAGGTAAAATAAACTCCTCATTGTTTAATAATTCTTCAAAAAGCTTTTCACCCGGCCGCAAACCGGTAAAAACAATCTGAATATCGCGGCCGAGTTCGAGTCCTGAAAGTCGAATCATTTTTTTAGCCAGTTCAATTATTTTTACTGATTTTCCCATATCAAAGATATAAATTTCGCCGCCATTGCCCATTGAACCCGCTTCAAGCACCAGGCTACAAGCCTCTGGTATCGTCATGAAATACCTTGTTACATCAGGATGTGTTATTGTAATGGGGCCCCCATTATTAATCTGATTTTTAAAAAGAGAAACCACCGAACCATTCGAACCCAGTACATTCCCAAATCTGGTAGTAATAAACTTTGTTTTACTCCTGCCATGCAGCGCCTGAATATATATTTCGGCCGATCTTTTGGTTGCTCCCATGATGTTGGTTGGGTTCACGGCTTTATCAGTAGAAATCATGATAAACTGTTCAACACCAAATCGCAATGAGATATCAGCTAATAACCTGGTTCCTAAAATATTCGTGCGGATGGCTTCAAGCGGGTTCCTTTCCATCATTGGAACATGTTTATATGCTGCGGCATGGTAAACTACCTGCGGATGGAACTCTTCAAAAACTGTAAGCAAATTGGCTTCAGATCTGATATCGCCAACCTTTACAATAAAATCCTGATTCCTGAAGGTTTCTGTTAGTTCAAGTTCAAGGAAAAACAAAGGGGTTTCTGCAGTATCAAAGAGTATTACTTTGCGTGGGTGATTTGCCAGAACATTACGGGCTATTTCACTGCCGATTGATCCAGCCGCTCCTGTAATTAAAACTGTTTTACCTGAAATTGAGGATTTTACCCTGGCTTCATCAATTTTTATGATTTCCCGTTCAAGTAAATCTTCAATCTTTACATTTCTGATCTGGCCAAAACTTAATTGTCCGTTAATCCATTGATTTACAGGGGGAACATTTAATACTTTTACATCATGCAAAAGCGCAATTTCTATGAGTTCCTGTTTTCGTGCCGTTTGCATATTCTGCACTGCAAAAATTAAGTAGAGTACTTCATTCTTTTGCAATAATTCTTCCAGTTCATTCGATCTGTAAATTGTGATTCCATCAATCTGTTTTCCTGTTTTATTTGAGTCATCATCCACAAAACCAATTATATGATAATAGACTGAAATATCACGTTGTAAAGCGTTTTTGGTTATGAGTCCTGCTTCTCCTGCACCAAAAATAATTACGGATGCCTTTTCTTTTTGTTTGTTCTGAAATTCCATGAAAGTGAGTTTCGCTATCAGCCTTATCAGAATCATACTGACCGAAGTAACCAAAAACTCAATCACGATAATTGAAAATGGAATATTGAAACTACCATTTATAAAATAAAATGTGATTAAATTTGTAATAATCAGCAAACAACTCGCTGCCAGGTTGATAGAAAATATTCTTGATGCATCATGCAGACTTGTAAAACGCATCATTCCTGCATAAGTCTTTCCAATAAAAAAAGCTATTCCCCTGATTAACAATACGTAAGCAAGAACTGCAGGTACGGGTTTTAATTCCGAAGGCGGAATATTGAAATTAAACCTGAGCATGTAGGCAATTAAAACAGAAGCACCTGTAACAAAGAGATCTGACAGGATTATTGCAGGACGGGGAATTGATCTTGGGAAGCGCATTTGGCCTGAATTAAAACAAACTAAAAATGTGATGCAAATATACATTACTAATGGCAGAAGTCATTAAATTACCAAATTGTGCTGCTGTACTGCGGTTTTAAAGTATTTCTGCTATGCTTTACGTAATGAACTGCAAAAATACCTAAAACAGGATATTCTATTAAAAATATCCTGTTAGTATCTAATATTCAGCTAAATAAGAAAGGAACCAAGCGAAGTTCCGGCTACAGCTCAAGTCATTTTTTTTTGGTTAACCTTGTAGCAGCAAGCATACTTACACCAAAAACCAGAACAATGAGCCCGGAAATCAGGTTAATGTTGATATTCAGTGATTTGTGATACATCTCTATATTGCCGTAAGTTGTTATTCCATAAATGACAAGAATGGCACCAAGAAGTGTAAAAAGCAGTCCGATGGGTATGCGTATGTCTAACATATTGAATCCTCCTTACCAGAAAATAATTGATAAAATTAAAACTAAAAAGATAACGAAAGCGGCCAGAGCGGTTGGGGTTTGATACCATTTGGCTGCATGAGCTGTTTCGCGCGGGGTTAATGCATAAACAAGACCAGTAAGGTCAGCATCTGTTTTTTGCTGCCTTGTTGATAAGCTTACACTTACAGTCAGGATTACACTTGTAGTGAACGAAAAAATTGCGGTCCAGAATGCCTGAGCCATATCTACCGGATATTCATGAACCACACCCAGCCATCCACCTCTGAAAATTGTATCGGAGCCAATGGGTTGTGTAAGTCCGTGGTGCAGCAGGGCGACCAATAATCCACCTAAAATACCCGAAAATGCAGCATGTCCGGTTGCCCGTTTCCAGAACATTCCAAGAAAAATAACTGCAAAAAGCGGTGCATTAATCATAGAGAATATTGCCTGAAGAAAATCCATAATGTTGTTGAACTTGGTTGCAATATAGGCGGCGGCAATACTAACCAGCACACCAAAAATAGTTGCTAACCTGCCAACCATCAGATAATGTTTATCATCATTTGCTTTATTGCCTGTGGCGGGCCTGATATAACCCTGATAAATGTCATAAGTCCATACAGTATTAAAGGCTGATACATTCCCGGCCATACCCGACATAAAAGAGGCAAGCAGGGCGGTAATGCCTAACCCAAGTACACCCGAAGGCAGGTAATGTTGCAGGAGGGCAATAATGGTGTAATCATAATTAATATCACCGGAAGGTTTCACCGGAAGGGCAAAAGATGCATCGGGTGTATTCATTAAAACCATTGCGATAATCCCCGGAACAATAATCAGAAACGGGATAAACATTTTGGGAATAGCACCAATGAGTGGTGTTTTTATAGCCGCCAGTTTGGATTCTGCTGCCATGGCACGTTGTACAATCAAAAAGTTGGTACACCAGTAACCAAATGACAATACCACTCCAAGTCCCATAAAAATACCAAACCATTCAAGTCCCATCGGATTACTTGAAGCACTGGCCGTATATTTCCAGGTTGTTGTCCAGGTATCAGGCGCATATTGAGCTGGAGTAACAGCTGCAAGTTTTGTTTCAAGTCCGCTCCATCCGCCCACTTCTGTCAAACCAAGATAAACAAGCGGGAACAGTCCTAAAATAATGATAAAGAACTGTAATACTTCATTATAGATGGCCGAAGAGAGACCCCCAAGGTAGGTATAGGCAAGTACAATAAGTGCCGAGGCCCATAAACAAATATTAAAATCCCAGCCAAGCACATTTTCAAGGAGAATGGCAAGCGCATACATCGAAATACCCGAAGCCATAATGGTCATTACAGCAAACAAAACAGCATTAATGGCACGGGTTTTTTCATCATAGCGAAGTTTTAAAAACTCAGGTACCGATCTGGCTTTTGAACCGTAATAAAAAGGCATCATAAAAATGGCCAGAAAAACCATTGCCGGAATAGCCCCAACCCAGTAAAAATGAGTGGTCAACATTCCGTATTTTGCTCCTGAACCCGTCATGCCCATCACTTCAAGCGCACCCAGGTTGGTACTTATAAAAGCCAAACCTGCTACCCAGGCGGGCATTGATCGTCCTGCCTCCAGAAAGGCAGATGCATCCTTCATATACTTCTTTAAGGTCCAGCCGATTCCAAGCACAAAAATAAAATAGATGATCATGATCCCATAATCAATCCATTGGAGGTTAAACTGCATATTAATATGGTTTTAGGTTAATAATGTTTCAGCGCAATTATAAATATACTGGTTTGTGATGTGATAAAATAGTTAGTTAACCCAACTATCTTTTATAAACGATGCATTAAGCCCTCAAACTTACATAAAAAATAACAATCCTAAAAAAAAGAAGAACAACTTTGAAACATTTTTTTTGCAGCTATGTTTAACCCATTGTGAAACTGATTGTATAAAAAAACTGAACAATGGACGACTTATCAAATAACCGTAAAATGATTCTGGTTGTAGAAGACGATGAAAACAACATGCTATTTTATCAGGAATTGTTCAAGAGGTCAGCCTATAATGCAGTTTTTGCACGAAACGGACTGGATGCCGTGAAAATGGTTGAAAATGAAAAGGATATAGCTCTCATCCTTATGGACATCAAGATGCCGGTTATGGGAGGATTTGATGCTTTTAGAGAAATCATGAAAATCAGGAAGATACCCGTTATAGCTCACACTGCTTATGCCTTGTCGGGTGACAGGGAAAAGGCAATTGCTCTGGGATTTAATGATTATGTTACCAAACCAATTTCAAGAGATATTCTCTTCAGGAAAATTGATGCACTTATTAATTCAGTGAATGAAACCCAATAATTAAAGAACTGGTTTTTAATCCATTGATAATTCATACTTAGAATACTCCTGAAAACAAATCCTGCAATTTGATTTAATATTTGTTTTATGCTACCTTTACAACCTTATAAAGGTAATTCATTAGTATGGGCAAAGCCAGACCTATTTCTGTAATCTTTGTCAGAGCAGTTGTGTTACTTACAACTGTTTCTTTTATTCTATTGGGTATAATATCAATTACTTATGAGATTGTAAGATTTAAAAAAAAGGTTGCTGAATTACGTGAACAGTTACTTAACGATCAAAAAGAAGTTCTTAAAGACAATGTAAAACGAACAATTGGATTTCTTGAGTTTTCGCAACAAAATTTCGAAAAGCGACTCAAGGATCAGTTGAAACAAGATATGGCAAACCTGTATGCTGAGGTTTCAGAACTATATCAAGGCAATTCATCAAAACTACCAGAAGATATTGTTAAACAGATGATTATTCAGCATATTATAATTAATCATGAAAAAAGTGAAAGCAAGAATTATTTTATTAAGTCGCTTGATGGTGCCGAAATCCTGAATGTAAGATTAAAACCCAAAAGTTTGACTGAAATTAACAACCGGCAACCTGAAGATTCGATCATTCGTCATAGTAAAAATGAAATTGACTTAATGCACATTCAAGATGAAGGGTTTGTATATCAAATGAATAAACTGATCGATTCAATTGATTATGCTTTTTATACCAGAATAGCTTATGTTAAGATTTTCAAAGAATACGGTTGGTATTTGGGTATTGAAGAATCATTGCCACATTATCTTGAAAACACCAAACCTGAATTTGTACATTATCTTGAATCAGCATTCAATAGATTGAAAATCAATTCAGTTTTAGTTGATAGAAATGGACAGATCATGGCTGGTAGCCTGCTGAATCTTAAAAAACCTGAAAGTCTTTACAATTGTGTTGATTTATACGGAATTAAAGTTTTTAATGAAATAAATAAAGTTGGCTGGAAGCAGAGTGGGGGATTTATAACATACTACTATAATGATAGTCTAACCGGAAAAGCTCTTCAGATACTGACATATTTCAATGCACTTCCTGATTGGGGATGGATTTGCGGAGCTAGTATAGAACTTGACAGTATTGAGAAATCTATTGCTAAATCGATGGATGACCAGCGTATTAATGTTTATTATCAGGTCCTCCAGATTCTCCTGACACTGCTTTTAACTTACGTAGGAATCATCATACTGGCACGGTACATATCTCGCAAACTTACATCTGGATTAAACCAATTTGGAGATGAGGTAAATAAGGCTATAAATAGTCAACAAAAAATTGCGTTTGAAAACTTCACGGTCACCGAAATGAAGGATTTGAGTAAAATACTGAACAAGGTTTTTGAAGTTCACTTTCAAACACTCAATACCTTAGCTACCAATGAAGAGAAGTACCGTTTAATAACCGAAAATTCAAAAGACATCATTTGGGTTGTTAACCATGAAGGTCAGTTGACTTTTGTAAGTAGTTCGGTAACTCACATTCTTGGATACACAGTTGAGGAATGTACTACGAAACCTTTTACAAAATTTTTTACCAAAAAGTCAGTTTTCGCTTTAATGCGTAATCTATTGGTTGATAGCCAGTATTACAAAAGATCACAGGTGATGATTGCTGATTATGAAATTTGTGACAAAAACGGCAGAATTATCCTGGTTGAGATTGGAATAAATCCGGTAAGAAACGAAGCAGGGGAATTCTTATTTTATATGGGTTTTTGCCGTGATGTAACTGAAAACCGAAAAGCCCGTCAAGCGCTGATTGAAAGTGAAAACAGGTATAAACTGTTGGCTGATAATATTAAAGATGTTATCTGGACCGCTGACCTTAATCTTTGTACAACTTACATCAGCCCTTCAGTTTATGCGCTTGAAGGATATAAACCTGAAGAACGGAAAGCAAAGTTAATGAAAGAAGTCTTAACGCCTGAAAGCTATAGTTTTGTAACTGATCTGATGAAAAATATGCTGCTGAATTATGCAGAGGGCAAAGCAGGGTTAAGAGATGAATTTGCCATATTTGAAGTCGAAATAATCCGGAAAAACGGTTCAACTTTCTGGGCTGAAGTCAATGCCAGCCTGATGTTTGATGCTGATGGAAATGCATTCGGAATAAATGGGGTAACTCGGGATATAACTGACCGGAAAGAAACGGAGAGTGCTTTACGCATATCGGAACAAAAGCTAAAGGAATTAAATGCAACAAAGGATAAATTCTTTTCAATTATTGCCCATGATTTGAGAAATCCATTCAGTTCAATTCTGGGATTCTCAAAAGAACTGGCTGAGAATTATTATCAATTTAATGATAATGAAAGAATTGCGCTTCTTCACCAAATAAATAGCGCAGCCAATGGAACTTACCAGCTTCTTGCAAATCTGCTTGAATGGTCAATGGCACAATCTGGCAGGATGGAAGCAATAGCCGAAACAATACTTATTTCCAATCTTGCAAATGAAGCAATAATTGAACTCTCCGGGCAGGCAATGCGGAAAAAAATTATTTTGAAAAGTAGGATCGCATCAGATATACAGGCATTTGCTGATAAGGGTATGATCAAAACGGTTTTAAGAAACCTGGTTTCGAATGCAATAAAATTTACGCCATCAGGAGGTACCATTACAATTGAAAGTTGCTATGAGCAATCAATGGTGAAGGTATGGATAAGTGATACCGGGGTTGGAATGTCAGAATCCTGTATTGATAAGCTTTTCAGGATAGAGGAAAAAGTTATTAGTAAAGGCACAGAGGGTGAAAAGGGGAATGGACTTGGTCTGATATTATGTAAAAACTTTATTGATCAAAACGGAGGAAGAATTTGGGCGGTATCGTCAAAATTGAAGGGAAGTATATTTTATTTTACGCTTCCCGTGAAGCAAACTGTCTAAAAGATCAATAACAGTCAATGCCGGGTTTTCAATTAAGTTTATTATCCCGCTGTGTAAAAAAAGACTTTAATGCTTTGAGTGTTTTATAACCAACCTTCTTTTTGATACCATTCAATGCTTTGCTTTAACCCGGTGTTAAGGTTATATTCGGGATGATAGTTAAAATCAGCGATGGTGTCGCTGATATCGCATTTCCAGTTACTTGCCTTAAGTGTATAAAATTTATCACGGTTTAATGTGGGAGTTTTTCCAAATAAACCAAAGGTGAACTGCAAAACCCAACTGATTATATTCAGTAATGCCAGAGGAACCGTCAGGTTAACCGCATTTTTATTGAGCATTTGCTTGCACATTGTTCTGTATTGTATTGAAGTATAAGTATTTCCGTCGCTTACAATATATGCTTTTTGCTTATGCTGGCTTTTAAGTGCACTTATAATCACATTGGCTAAATCTGACGCATGTACAAAAGTAAGGTATTGAGTTCTGAATCCAATGATGGGCGCCAGTCCCTTTTTAATGGTCTTAAGCATCAGGAAATAATCTTTTTCGCGGGGTCCGTACACACCAGTTGGACGTATGATGAGCCAGTTGATGTTATTTAAGGTCTTGATATAGTTTTCTGCTTTCAGTTTGCTTTTTCCGTATACAGTATCAGGTTGTGGACTTGAGTCGGATTTAATTGGTTCCAGACTGTTTTCATCACCATGACCAATGGCAGCAAGACTACTTATAAACACAAATTTTTGGAGGTTCATTCCAGACTGCATCGTGGCTACTAATAAATTATGGGTATATTGATGGTTAACGAGGTCAAACTGAAAGCCATCATTTGCTTTTGTAACACCTGCATTGTGAACCATATAGTCAACGGAACCGTATTTCGTCAGAATTTGTTCAAGGGTTGTTTTTATTGATTTAACGCTGCCAAAATCCGTTTCAAAAATATCTATTCCTTTTGATTTCAGCCACTTAACATTACTTCCTGAACGTGAAAGAACAATTATAGTCCAGTTTTGCTCCATCGCTTTTTCAACAATAAAAGAACCAATAAACCCGGTAGCTCCGGTTACAATCAGATGTTTTGTTTCGTTTGACATTTGTTTTAAGAAATAGGATGCGAAGTTAATTCTAAAATATATTCAATTTTTTGACTCTCGGTCAGATTGCCATCTATCCAATGAATCGTTAAACCATTCTTTTCCATCCTTCTGAACCATGTCATTTGTCGTTTTGCAAATTGATGAATTGCCGTCTCTAACAATGCGAACATGGTTTTATAGTCGGTTTTTCCGAGAAGGTATTGTGCGATGTAACGGTATTCGAGTCCGTAAAAATGAAGCATTTCAAATGTAACACCTTCATCCGCAAGCTTTTTAACTTCATCAATCAAACCATTATTCAAGCGAAGGTGTAATCGTTCTGAAATGCGGTTTCTAATGGTTTCACGGTCAAATTCAATCCCGAAAATCAACCCGTCTTTCCCCTTTTTTTCGGCCAATGGATTTTTAGCTTTAAAGTCTTGAATTTCAATAGCTCTGAGTAATCTTTCATGATGATTTGTGTCGGTACTGTTATGAAGAATTTTATATTCTTCAAGTTTGCATATAAGTTCGTTTTCTGATAGTTGTGATAATTCAGAACGTAAGTCCTTATTGACCGGAACATTGGGTAAATTGTATCCTTTAATCGCAGATTCGAGGTACAATCCGGTTCCTCCACAAAGAATTACACTTTTATTTCGTTCAACAATCTGATTAAATGCAAGTTCGAAACTTGTATAGAAGTCATATACACTGAATTCGGTTCCCGGTTCAGCAATATCAATCAGATGAAATGGTATTTGAATCCCTGCAACTATGTAATCTTCAAGGTCTTTACCGGTTCCAATATCCATTTTTCTGAACACCTGACGAGAATCAGCACTTATGATTTCACCACTGATTATGCTTGCCAGTTTAGCCGCAAGCCTGGTTTTGCCGGTGGCAGTTGGTCCCAGAATCGTTATCATTCACTTTAGAATTATTTATAATTTAAAGACAAGAGAGAATCTTCGGCCATAACCAATTGATTCCTAAGCAAATTTAAATCATTTATGCTTTGTGTACCAAAATTAAACGGTAGCAAAACTTCATGATTGTCAGCGATCTCAGGATAAATCCTTTGGATAAATTCTTCAAGATGCTGTTCGTCAGTAGTATATGAAATAGTCTGACTTAATTTTAAATACTGGAGAATACGCAATGCATCAACTTTTTCAACGCATGCCCTGTAAAATGAATGTTCATCTCTCGCATTTTTTCGAAGGGGCAACCACCAGTCATCAGATTTGAAAGCATGGTTTAAATGGGAGCGCATTGGAAAATCAATGTCATTGTAAAACAATTGTTTAAAGCATTCGAAACTTTCTTTTACCTCATCAAAAAATTTGTAATTATAAACCGGATAACTACTCCAGTCGCCTGCACGGCCTTTGATCATTGCAGGACCAGTACCAAAAAAAACACGGTCAGAAAAACGGGCAGCAGGATACACTTTGTGTGAACACCATTTCTGAATAGGGCCTGATTTACTGAGCTTTAGCATGAAATAAAAATCTTCTCCACTTTGGTGCGGTGTAATTCCTCTGATTTTTTGATAGGTTCTGATTGTGCATGCCATACCCGATCCAATCGCTGTATACGAATATGGATTATTGATCCTGAGCATGTTCAGACTATAATTCCGCATATATATTTCGTACCTGAGCATATTCCTGTCAGCGCTTTCGTCACCTGTAAGCATATGATAGTAAGGTACAGCCAATCCGGCTATATATTTATTAGAATTGAAGCATTCAGCTACTGCAGAGAGGAAACCGGGTTTATAATACGAATCGGCATCAAGGCTTAAAATAATATCATCAGGATATCCGGAGTTGGCAGCCAAATCCATTGGAATTTTTCTTGCCCAGCCAACTCCATGGTGCTTTGCATTCCAACCATTACCAACTGAACTTTTATCAATAATGCTGATTTTTAAACCTTTAAAATTATTTAACAGTTCAAGGCATTTTTGATTGTCAAAGTAAATAGATTCCTTCTCAGGCATATCTTTCCATGCTTCCGGTTGATTTACACAAGCAATTAATTCAAAATCAGTGTAATCCTGTTTCTTAATACATTCCAAAAAGCCGGAAAGGTATGCTGATTCTGCCATTACCGGCACAATACAGAAAATTTTTGTAGAAGCTACAGTATTTGGGTTAGGAGTGGGGATCAATACTATTGTATAAATAGTTTTAAATTAATTATTTATATTGTTCTAATTAAACTGTTACTGCAATAACATCCATTGCCGGAGGGTCAGTTATAGTCTTTTTAACAGCACATAGTTCAGCTGCTTTAATTACAGATTCTTTGTACTTTTCAGGAAAATCTGCCGGCAAATTGATCTGAATTGTTATTTTTCCAAGCTTATTGGCAATTTTATCCCATTCAATTATTTGTTCAAGACTGATGTTATCAGTTGAAATATTCCGCTGATCACAAAATGACTTTACATAAATTCCGGCACAGGTTCCAAGTGAAGCCAGAAATAATTCGTAAGGAGCTGGTGCTGAATTGTCACCGCCTGAGTGAACAGGCTGGTCAGTCTTTACAATATGACCATTAACATTGGCATTCACTCTTTTATTGCCGTCGAAAGAAATTTGAATTTTCATTTAATTATGTTTATGAAATAATTTGGAGAGCAGTTTAAATGTACTTTTTGGAACAGATTTCAGGTATATCCTCCTTCTGTTTACCAAATCCTGTAATTCAAGCAGCATATCGTGGTTTACTTCTCTTGCCATAGGATACACGTACTTTTCAGTTTCTTCCAGATAAGAAATCATTTTATCATAACCTTTGGCATCAAGGTGTAAATCGGTTAAGTTGCTTATTCTGTCAGCGCATTTGAGGATTTTCGCATGTTTTGAACCATTGAGAAGGATTCGGTTCAGAAATTCTGCTTTTGTTTCCGATTCAAGCTTTGAAACTTCAAGTACCAGATTTATAACCGCATGCTCGTCTCCATCGCGAATGTTTCTGATGTCTTCAATGGTTGATTCTACAAAGTCTTCTATGAGGTCGTGAATGATGGCTGCCTTCAGCAAAACTGGTTCAATGTAATGATAATCAATAAGAATTACCATTGTTGCCATACAATGTCTGAACTGGTTTCCGCCTACTTTACGGTTAATTCCCACCAGAGCATAGGCCTTTTGTATATAGGGCGCCAACACAAGGCCTGATAACCGTTCTTTTTCCTCATTATTCATAAAAATGGCTGGTTGAATTCGGAATGGTAAAATTACTCGAAGTTCTGGGAAGGAATAGCTAAAAAGTGATTCTGAATAATATTTTTTTCTTAATATGTGCCCTGAGGATTTATTGAATTTGTAGTATTATCATGGCGCACTGCGTATTAGCTGATTACCTGCTTCTATGAAGGATGTGGAATCAGGAACAATAGAAGTACCCTTTTTTATCATAAGAACAGGTTTTCCATATTGTACCAAACCTTCATAAATTTCAGAATCACAATGTGAAAAGTGATTTTTTGCCGTAATTGTACTTAATTTATTGAAATCCCATATCCCAAGGTCAGCATCAAATCCTTCCGCAATGCGTCCCTTTCCCGGTAATGAAAAAGTATTTGCAGGACTTGTTGAAATGAGATTAACCAATTGATTGATCGTGATTTTATGGTTCATGACTCCATAAGTGTACATCAGTCCGATCCTGTGCTCAACTCCGCCGGCCCCGTTCGGGATTTTACTAAAGTCAGCAATTCCTGCATCTTTTTGTCCGAATAAATTAAACGGGCAATGGTCAGTGGCAATTGAAACAAAAACTCCGTTTGCAAGACCTTCCCATAAAGCATCGCGGTCACTTTGAGATCTTAATGGCGGGCTGATTACATAGGGCGCGCTATGATAAAAATCATCAGTATAAACAGATTCATCAAGCAAAAGATACTGAACACAAGTTTCTGCATAAATTGGAAGTCCTTTTTTTTGAGCTGTTTGTATAGCTTTAACTGAATCTTTGGTTGAGATATGTACAAAATACGTTTTGCAACCTGTCAGCTCTGCAAGTTCAATTACTTTCATTACAGCATCTGACTCAGTTTTGGGTGGTCTGGATAATGCGTGATATAAAGGTGAAGTCTTGCCCAATTCAATGAAATGCCGCTGGTTCAGATCAATCTGATCTCCATCTTCTGCATGAACGGTAACTGTACCACCGTACCGGGCAACAACTTCCATTACATGTTTTAATTCATTATAACTGATTCCGATGGAGTTTTTATAGGCAAGGTAAGTTTTAAAAGATGTAATTCCTTCAATTTCTATACATTGCCTGATTTCACGTTCAAGCGATGGATTCCACCAGGTAATTCCCATGTGAAACGAGTAGTCAGTCAGACAATTCGCAGCAACGCGTTTCCGAAGCTCCAGTGCCTCCAGAAGAGATTGACCCCGGTGAGGTGTCACGAAGTCAATTATGGTGGTTGTACCGCCTGCAATGGTCGCTTTACTGCCTGAATAAAAATCATCACATGAATTTCCGGCAGGTGTTGGCAAATCAAAATGAACATGCGGATCAACACCTCCCGGAAGAATCATGAAACCATTGGCATCGATGATTTGGGTTTCGGCCGGAACAATAATGGAGGATTCACTAACGGTTTGTATTAATCCGTTGTGAATGAAAATATTGCCAATCACAGATTTGTCTGCATTAACAATTAATCCATTATTAATCAGTAATTTACTCATTTTATTCCTGCATCTTTTTCCACAAATGGGCGGAGAGTTTTCTGGATTCCTGTAAAATGACCAATTCATCAATTTTGGTGGCTACATAATTGTCGACAATTAATTTACCACTTGAGATAACATGTTGTATGTGTCTTGATTCCAATCCATAAAATATATGACCAGCAAAGTTTGAACCATTTATTTCAGTTGGAGAATCATAATCAAGTACCAGAAGGTTGTTGTCAGAATCTCCTTTAAATCCTGCATTGGCAATGTAATGGTGGATATTTCTGAACCATCTGTACACTTCCGGAAGTGCTGTACCGTTCGTATAATTCTGCATTAACCAGGTAATTGTAGCACTTCGCAGCATATCGCTGTGCATTCCGTCGGTACCCAGCATAATATTTTGCCCCAATTCTGAAGGGTTAAAAATTCCAACACGGTTATTCAGGTTGCTGTCAGTATTCACAGCAATATAACTGTCTGAATTTTTGATAATTGTGCGTTCATCTTCAGATAAATGCAGGCAATGGGCAAAAATATTGTTCTTGTTTTCAAACACACCTGCATCCAGGAATCGTTCTATAACTGATTTATTATACGTTGATTGCGAATAATTTTGATCAACCATATCTTCTGCCACATGCACATGAATTCCGGTTTTGAGTTTTTTAGCCAGTTCAACAGCGTTCCTGAGTGTTTCATCACCAACTGTGAATCCTGCGTGTAATCCAACAAGAGCTTGATAGTTAGCCGAATACGAAGCTGTTTCATCCAAAGCTTCCTGAGTTTTCGCAAGTCCGTACCTGTCAGTAATTTCATAACAAAGTAAGTGACTAACTCCCACCAGATCAAAGGCTTTTGCAATAATCTCAAGCGATCCTTTCAGGTATTCAGGTGAAGCATGATGGTCAATAACAAAGGTGCAACCTCTTTTAGCACAGGCAATTGCAGTAGTAAGTGCACTTAATTGAACCATTTCGCGTGTCAGGCTTTTGTCGAGCGGCCACCAGATGTACTTTAAGGTTTCTTCAAAGTTGGCTGGCTGTATTTTTGGCGGTGTCATTCCGCGGGCAAGTGCACTGTACACATGATGATGCCCGTTACCGAAGGCATGCGTAATCAGTTTTCCGCTGCATTCAATAATCTGGAGATTTCTGACAAATTCGATGTTATCAGGTTTTTCAAAATAAATTTTTCCGTTTTTTCCTTCTTCTACAAAAACATCAGTCTGTTGAAATTCAAGGGTTTCCCAATTGATGTATGTGCCATTTTTAAGGTGTATCATATTTTTCTTTTTAGAGGTAAACTGTATCGTCTGATTCCGTCAAAGTTACAAAAAGCATTGGCAACAGCAGCAGCTGTAGGTACAAGTCCGATTTCACCAAGTCCTTTGGCTCCATAAGGCCCTACAGGATCGGAAACTTCTACTGCAATTACTTTAATATCCGGAGTTTCATGTGCTTTCAAAATTCCGCAATCCTTCAATCTGGTACTTTTCAGATAGCCGTTTTCCATCACCAAATCCTCTGTAAGGGCATAGCCAAGTCCCATGTGTACAGCACCTTCAACCTGACCTTCATAAAAAACAGGATTGATGATTTTCCCGGCATCGTGTGCAGCATAAACGGTCTCTATTTCTCCATGATCATTCAGAACAACCAGTTGGGCTGCATAGCCATACGAATAGTGGGTGATAGATTCTTTAGAAAGGTCCCCGGGTTTTGTTGATTGCGTAAACTCCCAGCGTGCATGATACTTTTTGCCTGAAAGCGTTTTTAATGTATTGTTTTTCAAATCATTGTTCAGGTTTTTGCATGCTTCAATTATTGCATTTCCCAAAAGAACCGTAGCTCTAGACGAAGTTGTCATGCCTGTTTTTATTCCTGATTCAGTATCTGTTTTAACTTCAACAATTTGCGGATTTATCCCTGTTTCATTACAGAAAAACTGAATGGCCATGGTGTGAATACCCTGACCCATTTCAGTCCAGCCCTGATGCAGTATCACTTTATCTTCGGATACAACTTCAATAATTACATCCGAATAATCAACCATCCCATTTCCAATACCACTGTTTTTAATGCCACATGCCAGTCCGCAGTATTTGGCAGCATCGTAATGTTTTTTGAGTGCCTCCAGACTTGCCCTTATGCCCGAGCCATTTACCTTTTGGCCTGTAGCAGTTGTAAGTCCGTCAACCAAAGCATTGTCATACCTGAACTTCCAGCGGTCAAAGCCTCCCGCAGAGCATAACTCATCCACACAGGCTTCAAGTGCAAAAGCCACCTGATTGGCTCCGAATCCGCGCATGGCACCCGATGGGATATTATTGGTATAAACTGTGAGGGCCTGCAGATCAATATTCGGAACATAGTAACCTCCTGTGGCATGGCCGGCAACTCTTTCCATTACTTTCGTACCAACCGATGCATAAGCTCCTGAATCTCCTATTGCTTTAAGCTTTAATGCGGTAAGTTTACCATTTAAATCACAACTTAAAGTAATATCCATCCAAACCGGATGCCTTTTCGGATGCATGATCATTGATTCGGGTCGTGTTAAAGTAAGCTTGACCGGCTTTTTTAAGAGATATGCAAACAATGCAGCATGACCCTGAACCGTTAAATCTTCTTTACCTCCGAATCCACCACCATTTGGAACAAGTACCACCCTGACCTTTTCTTCTGGAAGAGCAAGCAAAGTGGCAATCTGTCTTTTATCCTCGTAAATTCCCTGACCTGATGAGTAAAGTAAAATTCCATCACACTCCGGCATTGCGACGGCTGATTCGGTTTCCATAAAGGCATGTTCAATGCGCTGGGTTTGAAAAATTCCGTTGAAATTGAATGCAGATTCGCTTATGGCCAGGCTTGCATTTCCATTTTTCAACATGCAGGTTTCCAGCAGGTTTTTGTGGTCATCATGAACCTGTATCGCATTATCCCTGATTGCTTCATGCGGATCGGTAACGGCTTCCAGTATTTCATAATCAATGTTGATGGCGTCTGCAGCCCTTCGTGCAGCCTGATAGTTTTCGGCAACCACCCCGGCAAGCACATCACCAATATAGCATGTAATTTCGCCTTCGGCCACCATCAAAGGCCAGTCAGCATAGATTAATCCCGTTTTTATTTTTCCGGGAACATCCTTTGCGGTAAAAATCCTGATAACGCCTTCAATTTTAAGGGCTTCATCAATATGAATCCTGAGAATGCGGGCTCTTGGATGATCACTGAATCTGAGAGCGGCGTGCAGCATGCCTTCAAATTTCAGATCATTCACAAA
>CAZKCK010000003.1:37898-72634 GCA_964550695.1 uncultured Bacteroidales bacterium
GCAGCGGCAGGTTCAGCAAAAATTCCGGTTCCGGAAGCCAGAATTGCTGCAGCTTCAAGAATTTCCGTATCTGTTACAATCACAGCCTGACCATTGTATTTCCGCAAAAATCCTTTGGTCATGTAGTAGTTTCTGGGAATATCAACCGAAATTGAATCGGCCAGGGTGGTGGCGGGTTTTACCGTGAAACCATCAGTCAAAAAATTTCTGTTCAGATTGTCGCTTTTATCAGACTGAACCGATACAATAACCGGAATTTCCGGGATAATTCCCAGATTCATAAGGTCTTCAAACCCTTTGTATAACCCTGAAATAATCACTCCGTCACCAACCGGAACGAAAATAAAGCCGGGAAGCTGGCCGTAAAGCTGACTATAAATCTCGAAAGCAACGGTTTTTTTTCCTTCAATTGTAAACGGATTGAATGCTGTATTGCGATTAAACCATCCGAATTCTTCCGTAGCTCTGAGGCTCAGCTCAAAAGCCGTGTCATAATTTCCCCTGACCAGAACAGGTGTGGCACCATACATGATAATCTGCACCAGCTTGGCTTTCGGAACATTTTCAGGAACTATGATGATGGCCTTCTGGTTCTGTGAAGCGCAAATGCCTGCCAGCGAAGAACCGGCATTACCCGTGGAAGCTGCAACAATGGTATTGATATTGTTTTCGGCGGCATAAGCCGAAACCAGATGCGAAGCCCGGTCCTTGAATGAATAGGTCGGATTTTGTGAGTCGTCTTTTATCAGCAACTTAAAGCCTAAAGGTTTATTTTTCAGCTTTTTAATTTCATACAAGGGCGTTTTTCCGACTTTCAGGTAACCAAAACTTTGAATACTGTTTACCGGTAACAAATCAATAAAACCGTATTCATGCAACTTATTGAAAAGTTCAGAAAAGCCATGTTTTTTGATGATTTCGGTATAATGATAAACCGTTTTTAGAACACCCAAAGGCGGAAGATCCGCATTATTTTTTGATGAACACCCGGGGCACAGGTACATGAATTTCTCATGGTAAACAGTACCACAATCACAGCATTCGAAGTAATACTTTTCGGTTGAGGAATCTGACATTGCGCAGGGTTTTCGGCTTATTTCCTTACATCCTCATTGAATTCCTTAATCAGTTCATCCCAATGAGCTGCCTGATTGAACAAACGAGGCCACAATTCTTCGTCATACCATAGCTGATTGATTTCTTCAACAGATTTTCCCTGCTGTTCAACCCATGTAAAGTATTTGAGATTGTGTATGGCTTTACGGTCAGTATAGCCGAGTTCTTTCATATACTCAACCCCGGTTCCCAACAAACATTTTTCATGATCCTTAGCAGCCTGGATTTCAGAGTATTTGCCTTTTGCCTCATTCAGCTCCTGCAAACGTGACTGGTACATTTCCATGCTATCGGTAGCGATGGTTACTATTACATCGTTTTCAGTAAGTTCAAAATACCTGGCCTGTTTGATTGCGCCAAGAATATTGGCAATTCCTGAAATTCCCAATTGTTGAAGACTGGCTACATATTCAGGTTCAAGACCATTGGCAATTAGATAGTTAACACCTTCAGGTTCGTTAAACAATCTGATGATACGCATGCAATCTTCATCATCAATGGCCGTAACTATATCTGTATTTTTTATATTGTGAACCCATGGAACGTGTTTATCGCCAATGCCTTCAATGCGGTGACCACCGAAACCATTCATCAGCAGGGTAGGGCATTGGAGTGCTTCAGAAGCGGTTACTTTAATATGAGGGAATTTTGTTCTCAGATAATCGCCCGCAGCAATGGTACCGGCTGATCCTGTGTTGGATACAAATCCGGATAACCTGCTCTTAGGGGTTTTAATCATGTTATAAACCTCTTCAATGGCTGGTCCTGTTACATTGTAATGCCAAACAGGATTCCCGAATTCATCAAACTGGTTCAGAATGATACAATCCGGTCTTGTTTGCCGCATTAGATTACATTCATCATAAATTTCTTTTACATTCGATTCGCAGCCATGTGTTGCAATTATCTCTGAACCAATACTTTTCAGCCATTCAAAGCGTTCACGGCTCATCTCTTCGGGCAGGATGGCCACGGCTGTAACACCCATCAGGTATGAATCGAATGCACCACCACGGCAGTAATTGCCCGTCGAAGGCCAAACAGCCTTATGGTAGGTTGGATCAAACTGACCGGTAATAATTCTCGGGGCCAGACATCCATATGCTGCACCAACTTTGTGGGCGCCGGTGGGGAACCATTTTCCTAACATTACTGCTATGCGTGCTTTTACACCACTGATGGCTTCCGGAATTTCAATATAATTTACACTGCCAAAAAGTCCACCTGTGGGTTTTGGTTCATTTTTCCAGCTAATCCTGAATAGGTTAACAGGATTTAAATCCCATAATCCTATGGTTTTCAATTGATCTTTGATTTGATCAGGAATAAGTTCCGGATTCCTCATCTGGGCAAATGTGGGCAGTATAATCCCTTTTTCTTTGAACCTTTTAACAGCTTTACTTCTGATTTCGGGGTTCGTAATGTGGTTAATCGTTTCAATCATCTTAATGTGTGATTAGTATTTATTATCGTTTGTATACAAATGCTGAACTCCTTCAAGCAAAACCTTCAGGGTGGCTGCATTCTCAAAAAATGCCGTTTTTACACAGGGTACCCTGATTTCGACGTTTTTGAGTTGAAAGGAATTTTGGTCAAAAATGGCTATAACTTCTTCTGTTTCATAATTATATTCATCCTTAGTTTTGGTCAGGGTATTGAATCTGCCCTTGTTTTTCTGAATCAGAATGGTTTTATTGCCCGGTTTGCTGATGAAAAATCCGGATTCGGTATCGTTAAAACTTTTGACCGTAAGATAGAAGTGTGGTTTTTCTTTGTAAGGCGCACTTTTGGTGGGGCAGAAGGTATTGCAGTTCCCGCACTCATTGCAGAAGTCGGCTATGTTGATGATCTGGAATTCTTGTTTGATTTCAAAAATTTTGTCGTTTTCAAGAATTATTCCATCATCCTGCCTGACAGCTTTCTGCAACTGAATTTTCTCAGGCTGCGTTTGATAGGCATAATTTGCGAAATTCGGGCATACGCTCACACAAACATTGCAAATCTTATTGCAAAGCAAACAGCGTGAAGCTTCTTCCATAGCCTCAATGGCTGATTTTATTACAGGAACCTGATGATCAATGCGTTCATTCTGATTGATAAGTTGGCTTTTGACTCTTTTGGTCTTTTTTAGCAGCAACTCATTAATATCAGAAGTATATTGAAATTCCTCTGTGGGCGTTATCTGGTTTCCAGACTGTTTCATGATTATTGAAGCAACCCTGCGACCGTCAGCGATGGCAGAAATGATGTTTGAAGCTCCTTTGCGGGCATCACCACCAATGAACACATTTTCTAGCCGGGTTGAATAGCCGTCAGCCTGTGTTTTAAGGAATTGCTTATCAATAAATTCAATATTAACTTCCTGACCAATAGCCGGGAACAGTAAGTCAGCTTTAATGTCAAATTCCGATCCTGTGATGGGCGTGGTAATCATTCGTTTGTTCTGGAATTTGCCTGCTGCTTCCATCCTGACAAGTTTTAAACCTGT
The DNA here is from genome assembly GCA_964550695.1 of uncultured Bacteroidales bacterium. Lineage (GTDB taxonomy): Bacteria > Bacteroidota > Bacteroidia > Bacteroidales > TTA-H9 > CAZKCK01. The sequence goes on from CAZKCK010000003.1 coordinate 41,503, forward strand.
GAGTAAACCATCTTTACAAAGAATTTCGACAGGGTTAGCCATTTCAATAAACCGGATGTTTTCTTTTTCTGCAGCAAAGATTTCTTCTGCCTCAGCGGGCATATCTTCCCTGCGGCGACGGTAAACAACTGTAACAATTGCATCCGGAGTGGAATAGCGTTTGGCTGCACGTGCTACGTCCATGGCTGTATTTCCGCCGCCAATAATCACAATATTCTTTGCTTCAGTTATTTGCGGGTTTTGCTTCAGATCTGACAGATATTTGAGCGGATCAACAATTCCATCAACCTGATCATTTGGCAAGCCAAGGCTGCGGGTAGAATCTGCTCCGGTTGAAATGTAAACATATTGTTTTTCAAGTATTAAGCTATCAAAAAGGTTTTTATCAACCCTCACACCATATTTGATTTCTACTCCGGCTTTCAGAATTCTGTCAATATCAAGGTTGATGTTCTGTTTGCTGAGCCTGAATCCGGGAATTACATCAGACACCATACCACCCGCAAATTCTTTTTGTTCCAGCACAGTAACCTTAAAACCTGAAAGTTGCAGAAAATATGCACATGATAAACCTGATGGACCTGCTCCGATAATTGTGGCGCTGGGGTTTGTGGCATCCGGTTTAAATGAAGTTGAGAGTTGCTGATAATTTTCTGAAATAAATCGTTTTACTTCTCTGATAGCCAATGTGCTGTCATAATTTGACCTTGTGCATTTTGACTGGCATTCATGGTCACATACGTTGCCGGTAACTACCGGAAAAGGATTTGTTTTCAGGATGACTTCAAAAGCCTTAGAAAACTCACCACGGGCCGTATAATACATGTAATCAGGAATTCCCTGATGCGTTGGGCAGGTATCCACACACGGAGCCTCAATACAATCAAAATAATCAAGATCCCGGTTGGTTTTGATATCAGGTTCTTTAAATGCTTTTAGATAATATGGATCAGCAATGACTGATTTACTGTATTCTAAAAGGTTTTTATCCGGATTTGAAGTCAGATAGTCACTGAGATTGTTTTTTCCGGAGTTTTCCAAAATTTTGTTAATCTCCTGAATGTATTGGCTAAGTCTTCCGTAACCACCGGGTTTTAAAATATCAGAGCATACCGTAACGGGAGTCAGGTTACAAGCAAGAATGGATGAAACATTAAAACAATCGGCGCCGGCTGAGAATGAAATCGAAAGATCCTGACCGAAATCTTTTCGTATTTTGTTGGCGAGGGTGACTGAAACAGGATGTAAAGCCCTGCCACTCATGTACATCTGTTTTTCAGATTCGGGAAGAATTTCTTTGTTATTAAGGCTTTCGAGCGTATTGGTCAGTTTAATGCCGAATTCAACATGATGCTCTTTTGCAGCCAATTGCAAACGTTTGATAATTCCTTTGGCGTCCTCGTATTTCAGGTCGTGCTCAAATGCAAGATCAGGCACATCTGTTTTGAATCCAAGATTATTATTCAGAATATTGATGAGCAATTCTTTACCAAGTAAGGTGGGGTTGAGTTTGATCAGCGTGTGCAGCTTTTTTTCAGAAATCAGGTAATGCCCTATTTTTTCGATTTCATCGGGCGGGCAGCCATGCATGGTAGAAAGGGTAATATTATCAGAAATACAGGTTGGAATCTGAATGCTGTCAATTTCGGGAACAAGAGGCCTGATTTCATTTATTTTAGCTGCCAATTCCAGGCTACAGTCTGACATTTTATTGAAAAACCATTGCACATTATCTTTCAGGATACCTTCCATATTGTAGCCCACACTCATGTTAAAAATGGTGCCAGCAGGTTTGTTCTGGTTTCCGTTCAGTCGGTAATTTAGCACATGAATGATTATCCATGCATTCAGATATTGTTCAACAGACTCATTGATTTTAAGTTCCTGCGACCATTCGCAGTTGTACCCTTCATCCTGCATATCGATGCAGGGTTTCGTAACGTTCAGTTCGTCAAGTGTCTGAATGGTTTTCAGTTCAATATATCTTGCCCCGCAGAGCCAGGCGCCAACAATATTCTGAGCAAGTTGTGTATGCGGACCCGCGGCTACTCCAAGCGGAGTATGCAGTGTTTTACCAAATTTTTCAGTAAAAAGTGCTTCATTTTCAGTAGTATTGAAAACAGAAGCCGGAATACCAAAATAGAAACCCCTTTCAAGTTCATTGAGGGTTATTTTTAGCAAGCGTTGCAGTGAAATGATCGAAAATGAATCAGACATGAATGTATTGGGAGGTTTAAGTGGTATAATGTTTCAAATTTAGTGCTTCTTTGTTTGTGAAGCTGTATTTTTGCAGCAGAAATTTGTTTCTTGTGATAAATTATAGAAATTCAAGTAGTTATGCAGTTGTGATTTTAGCAGCCGGATTAAGTTCCCGCATGCTAAAGCCTAAGTATTCGTTAAAATATTCTGAAAATCAATCATTTCTTGAACATATTATTGAAGTATATATCGAAAGTGGTTTTACCCGGATTATCGTGGTCCTGAATCAGGAAGATGCTGCAAATGTCTTTCAGGATGATAGATTAACTGCTTATAAAATGGTTCAGGTATGTGTGAATGAGCATATTGCTTTGGGAAGGTTTTATTCTGTATGCCTCGGATTAAATCAGGTTAAGTCAGATTTTTGTTTTATTCAAAATATCGATAACCCTTTTATAACCGCCGAAATTATAGATATTTTAAAACAAAATACTGAAAATGATCATGTTATAATTCCGGTATTTCAGGGTAGGAGAGGGCATCCGGTGGTGGTTTCTGCCGGAACAGTTTCGGCAATGCTTCAAAAACAACCTGTTGACAGCTCCTTAAAGCAGGTTTTGGCAGAATTTCAACATAAAGAGGTATCTGTTTCTGACCCCGGAATACTAATAAACATCAATACACCAACAGATTATTCAAAATATTTTTCTAAAAATCAGGGATAATTGCTTTTGGATAAATTATCCCTGATTGTATTCTGTTTAGCGTTTAACCCGTTTTTTATCAGCCTCAAACATTCCCGTAAGAAGTGCGGCAGGATTTTCGAACCTGTTAGTAAGCATCATAGCAGCAATGATATAGGGTTTATAACCGGCTTCCTTATAAGTTGCTATACGGTATTGTTCGAAAACCTCGGCTGAAACTTCCCCGTTTTTGCATGACACATCAGAAATATCGGCAGGCAGGCAATGCATGTATAAGGCTTTTTTATCTTTCGTAAGATTCATTTTTGTACGGTCACATTCCCAGTTCTGGTATCTGGCATTGTTGGCAAGGCACTCTTTTTCGAGCGACTTTAACCCATCGCGATCGCTTTTTTGCAAAAGTTCCGTCCGGCGTTCCATCACATGAAATGGTGCCCAGCTTTTTGGATAAACAATATCAGCCTGATCAAAAGCATCTTCCATTGAATTTACAATATTGAAACTTCCTCCATACTGAGCTGCATTTTTACGGGCAATATCCGTGATCTCCGGAATTAGTCCATATCCTTCAGGATAAGCCAGCGATACATCCATGCCCATACGGGTCATCAGCGTGATGATTCCCTGCGGAACGGATAAGGGTTTGCCATAGCTGGGTGAATAGGCCCAGGTCATGGCTATCTTCTTACCTTTGAGTTCATTGAGTGAGCCATACCAGTTTTTAAGGTGCAGCAGGTCAGCCATGGCTTGTGTGGGATGATCCTGATCACACTGAAGATTTACAATGCCCGGTCTTTGCGGAAGAACGCCATGCTTGTATCCATCATCAAGTGCATCAGCTACTTCAAGCATATAGCTGTGACCAGCACCAAGATACATATCATCACGTATTCCAATGATTTCGGTCAGGAATGAAATCATGTTAGAAGTTTCCCTCACCGTTTCGCCATGTGAAATCTGTGATTTTTCCTCATCCATATCCTGCACTGTCAATCCCAGAAGATTGGATGCAAAGGCAAACGAAAAGCGTGTACGCGTAGAATTGTCACGGAATTGAGAAACTGCAAGGCCTGATTCAAAACATTTTGCAGATATATTTGAATCGTACAGATGTTTCAGTGCTTCTGCAACCTGAAGAACCAGTTCAAGTTCTTTTTGCGATTTGTCCCAGGTAAGCAAAAAGTCTTTGTTAAACAAAGAAGCTTTTCCGGCTTCAATATTTTTGATTATTTCCTGAAAGTTGTTCATAATCAAATGATTAATTTTTATAAATGATTTTATATTTTATTCAATCCGAGGGTATAGGCAAACATGGCGTAAAATGCTGAAGCAGTTACCAGATCTGAAACAGGAACTTTCTCATTTGGAGCATGCGCCATAACTTCATTACCGGGGCCAAAACCAATGGTTGGTATTTTATGCATTCCATTAATTGTCACACCGTTGGTCGAAAAAGTCCACTTTCCAACCCGGGGACCTGAGCCATATAATAATGTATAAGCTTCAATTCCATTTTGCACAATTTCAGCGCTTTCTTCAATTTTCCAGGTTGGGTAGTATTTTTCCATGCCATAATTCAGGCCGGTAAAAGCTTTTCCATCATAGTACAATACACTGGCTTCAGCATTTTCATCAATAAACTGATTTACTTCGGCCAGGGCACTTTCCTTAGTTTCACCCCAGGTGAGCCGGCGGTCGAGGTGTAAACGTGCAGAATCGGCTACTGCGCATAATGAAGGGCTACCCGAAACAAATTCGGAAATAGTTACACTGCCTTTTCCCAGAAATTCATCGTCTTTCAGACGTTCGTTTAATTTTTCAACCTCGAGTGCAGCTCTGGATGCCATATAAATAGCATTTTTCCCGCGCTCCGGTGCCGAACCATGAGCTGAAAGTCCTCTGAATGAAACACTTATTTCCATGCGTCCACGATGTCCGCGATACAGACCCAGATTTGTGGGTTCAGTGCTGATCACAAAATCGGGAACAATTTTTTCTTCTTCAATGATATATTTCCAGCAGAGTCCATCACAGTCCTCTTCCATAACGCTGGCAACAAACAAAACAGTCAGATTTTCCGGGATTCCGGTTTCCTTCAGTATTCTGCCCGCAGTCACAAAGGAAGCAATGCCACCTTTTTGGTCAACTGTTCCACGACCGTGAACAAATCCATCTTTGATTTCACCTGAAAAAGGTTCTGAATTCCAGTTGGCAAGATTCCCAACATCCACTGTATCAATATGGCCATCAATTGCTATGATGGTTTTGCCGTTTCCAATTCTGCCGATTACATTCCCAAGACCATCCATGCGTACTTCATCAAATCCGGCTTCATGCATCTGCCGGATTAATTCGTGTTGTACATCGGATTCCTGTCCGCTGAGTGATTTTATTTTAACGAGTTTCGATAGGTTCAGGGCGGTGTAATCCTGATATTTCTGGGCCAGCTCATTGATTTTGCCGGCAAACTGAATTTTGGTATTCATTTTAATGATTTAAATAAAACAAGGGCTTGTATACCTTTAAAAAAAGGACAGCAAATTTAAGGAGTTTATCGTGATGTTTGATCAATTATATTTTACTGGTTTATAAACTTTATACATCATAACTTTGTCATCTAATTATGGCCAGAATAAGAACTACTTTTTCAGTATTGCTGTTTTTGTTGGTTTTGTGCAATCTCCCCATTAAACTTGATGCACAGACTGACAGTCTCTTTTGGTTTGTTGCACCTGAAGTATCAAAAAACAGTGGCTCAAATTTCGATATGCCTGTTTACCTCAGATTATCATCCTATAATAATACTGTAAGTGTTTCGGTTACTATGCCGGCCAACCCGGCTTTTTTTCCGATTAATGTAACAATACCGGCCAATGGTGCTCAAACAGTTGATCTTTCAGCATTTGTAGAAACCATAGAAAATAAGCCTGCTAATGTAAAATTGGACAAAGGTCTGCTTATTCAGGCTTCAGGACCAATAACTGCATATTATGAAGTGGCAAGCACCTATTGTATGTGTAACCCGGAGATTTTTGCGCTGAAAGGTAAAAATGCACTGGGAACCAATTTTTTATTGCCCGGTCAAACTCTTTTTGATAATTCAGGAAGTTACAATCCTGTGCCTTACAATACTTTCGACATCGTTGCAACTGAAAACAACACATTGATAAACATTACACCCAAAAAAGCAATCGTTGGGCATGCGGCCGGTGTAACTTTTAGCATTTCATTAGATAAAGGACAGACTTGGTGTGGAAAAGCTGAATCACAAGTTGCTGCAAATCATTTACATGGAACTGAAATTACAGCTTCGCACCCCATAGCAATTACTTTAACCGATGATCTGTTATACGGAATTACAGGTTGTGCGGATCTGGCGGGCGATCAGGCAATACCTGAAAATCTGGCCGGAAATGAATATATTGCAGTAAAGGGTTTTTTGACAAATGGTGGCGAAAGAGCATTTATACTTGGTCTTCAGAATAATACCAGTCTTTACCTGGATGGTTCGGCTACTCCAACTATAATTAACCGTTCAGATGTGTATAACCATACAATTACGGGAGCATCTACTTATATTTCTGCTGATAAGCCCGTATTGGTTTATCAGACAACCGGATTTGGCTGTGAACTGGGTTCTGCGGTGCTGCCTCCAATTGTATGTACAGGTTCATCTTCAGTCACTTTTACACGAACCACCAACCAGCAACTCGGTTTAATCATATTCACACGAACGGGAAATGAAAGTGGATTTCAGTTAAATGGAAATTCTACATTTATATTACCAACTGCTTTTCAGTCAGTACCCGGTACATTAGACCAATGGAAGGCCGCTCGGATTACTTTTACCACAACCCAGATTCCAATGGGAACTACCTGTCTGGTAACCAACAGTCTGGGACTGTACCATATGGGAGTAATTATAGGTGATTATGGCGGTGGGTGTTCCTATGGTTTCTTTTCAGGATTTGCTTCCCTGAATCTGGGACCTGACCGTCAGATGTGCATGGGCGATAGTATTATGCTGGATGCTGGTCCGGGAATGAATTCATATATTTGGAATACCGGAAGTTCCGCACAGGCTATATACGCCTCTGATACTGGCTATTACTGGGCTCAGGTGTCAAATGGAATGTGTGTACTGAATGATTCTGTTCATATTTCCTATTATCCTCCACATCAGGTGAATCTTGGCAACGATACTTCAGTATGCCAGGGTAACACAATTACACTTGATGCCGGCGAAGGTTATAAAAATTATACCTGGCAGCCCGGAAACATTCATAACAGATTTTTTTCAGTAAGCAGTGCAGGTATTTATTTTGTAGAAGTTCAGGATCAGAATGATTGCCTCTATTCAGATGAAATTGAAGTTCAAATTTTGCCTTTACCCGCTGGTTTTTTTATCAAACACAATTAAACATTTTGTGTGTCATATTCTTCCATTTATTCTAACGGTTGAAACCATTCACAGCGGACTCGTAAAAAGTGTTTTTGAATTTTGAAAGAAATCGTATCTTTGCACCCCCGAAAATGTAAATCCGGGTTTGAAAAAGATATAAATACATGGTCCGGTAGCTCAGTTGGATAGAGCAGCAGCCTTCTAAGCTGCGGGTCGTGGGTTCGAATCCCGCCCGGATCACTTGCTAAACTTCTGTAAATTAATAGTTTACAGAAGTTTTTTTATTTTATGCATTTTTTTTTGGCGAACTTTGGTCGAACCTGATATTTTTTAATTGCTATATTGAATTCAAAGCCTTTACAATGAGCAGATTAATTTAATTTTGTTGAGTTATTAACATTGGAATCTGGTAAAATGTTAAAAGTTTACCTTTAAAATGTAAGTCCTGATATACAGATATTCTAAAAAATGCTATTTTTGCACCCTTAAAATATTTTACCGCATGGCTAAAAAAAATGATAACGCTGAAGAAAAGATTGTAGCTGTTGAAGAAGCACTCAGCAAGAGTGAAAAGTTTATTGAAAAGAACCAGAAAATAATTATTATTGTATTATCGGCAATAATTGTGGTAGTTCTTGGATTTTTAGGTTTTCGCAAGTTTATTGCTGAACCCCGCGAAGCAAAAGCGAATAATGAGATTTTCATGGCTCAGGGATATTTTGAAAAAGATTCTCTTGACAAAGCCCTTAACGGGGATGGACAAAATGCCGGATTTCTTGATATTATCAATGATTACGGTTCAACCAAAGCTGGCAATCTGGCACGTTATTATGCCGGAGTTTCTTTCCTTAAAAAAGGGGAATTTCAGAAAGCCGTTGATTTTCTTGAAGATTTCAGTACAGATGATCCGATAGTTGGGCCAATGGCTTTGGGAGCAACAGGTGATGCTTATCTTGAATTGGGAAAAAATGAAAAAGCAATTTCACTTTACACGGATGCAGCGGAGAAATTTCCGAATGAACTCACATCTCCCACATTTTATATGAAAGCAGCCATGACATACGAACTTGTTGGAAATTATGCAAAGGCTGTTGGATTATATGAAAAAATAAAAGGAACCTATCCCAAAAGTTTTGAAGGTCGCGACATTGAAAAATACATTGCACGTGCCCAGGGAATGAGCAAATAAAACAAACTTTAAAAATTTTACCTGACCTCCGGGTCAGGTTTTTTTTTATTTAAAAATGACTAAAAACGAAATCAGTGTTGTATATATGGGTACGCCCGATTTTGCGGTGGAACCCCTTAAAGTCATGATAGATGCTGGTATTCATGTTAAAGCAGTAGTTACGGTAGCAGATAAACCCGCCGGCCGCGGACAGCAACTCAGAGAAAGCCCGGTGAAGGTATTTGCCAGATATAAAGGAATACCAGTTTTGCAACCGGAGAAACTCAGGGACGAAATTTTTGTTGAAACTTTAAGACAATTGAATGCTGATTTGTTTATTGTGGTTGCATTCAGGATGTTACCAGAGGTGATCTGGGAAATGCCACGTTTGGGGACGTTTAATCTTCATGCTTCGTTGTTGCCAAATTACAGAGGTGCTGCCCCAATCAATCATGCCATTATAAACGGGGAAACAGTTACAGGTGTTACGACTTTTTTTATCAATCATGAAATTGACAGCGGATCAATCATCATGCAGGATAGCCTGCCAATCGGGCCTGACGACACGGCAGATACATTGCATGATCAATTGATGGTGGCAGGGGCAAGCCTTGTGCTTAAAACTGTCAGGGCCATCTCAGATAACCACATTCAACCTGTTGAACAGATTGTTGGTAATACAGCAGAATTATCTATAAAACCTGCTCCCAAGATATTTAAAAATGATTGCCGTATCAATTGGTTTCAATCTGCAAAGAAAATTAACGATTTTATTCGTGGTTTAAGCTCCTATCCGGGGGCCTTTACTGATATATTGCACCCCGACCATGAAAATGCAACCTTGAAGATATATAAGGCTAAAATCGTTCAAACCAGGGATGAAGTACCAGGGAATCTTGTTACTGATGGGAAAAGTTACATCAGAGTATGTTGCATTGATGGATGTATAGAATTGATTGACTTGCAGTTAAGTGGTAAAAAGCGAATGTCGGTTGGCGAATTGCTGCGAGGTCTGCGCAATCCCCAATTACTTAAACTTGCTTAATCAACGCCTCAGTATTTGATGGCTGATCCTTAACGATATACAAACTTATAAACAAAAATACTGTTTTATTAACAAATTTGCTGAAAAGTCTTCATATTACTTGCTTTTTAGGAGTTTTAGATTATATTTGCATGAACATTTGGATGCTAACTAAAAACCAATTTAAAATGAACAAAGCAGATTTAATCAGTGCCATGGCCACAAGTGCCGGAATTACAAAAGCCAAAGCTAAAAAAGCCCTTGATGCATTTATTGGTACAACCACAGATGCGCTTAAACAAGGCGAAAGAGTCTCTCTTATCGGATTTGGAACTTTTGCTATTGCAAAACGTTCAGCTCGTACAGGTAGAAATCCTAAGACACAACAAACTATGCAAATTGCTGCTAAAAAGGTTGTTAAGTTTAAACCTGGCAGCGAGTTGGCAACTGACATCAAATAGTTGTCAATTTTAAACTATTTGCCCGGCTTTCATGCCGGGTTTTTTTTTTGCATCAGAAAAACCTGCACTGTCACAATCGTTTAAATAAGAGTTAACTATAAATCGCTTAAAATAAATTAGTTATAAATATTTTTTTCTTTTTTTGTAGTTTGGTATATAATTTGACTATTTTTGGAAACTTAAAAAACTAAAATAGTTTCCATTCATGAAAGATTATATTTCTAACCCTAAGCGCATCATTGACACCAGCCAGCAACTGTTTTTTAAATATGGTTACAGCCGGGTATCAGTTGATGAGATAGCATCTGAGCTTTGTATGAGCAAAAAAACCATTTATCAACACTTTAAAGGGAAAAAGGAAATCCTTGTAGAGATTATAAATAATCTTAAAAACTCAATGAACGCTGATATTGAGGAAGTTTTGAATGATAATTCGCTTGATTTTACTGAAAAACTGCAAAAAAATCTTGCAATTATTGGATTGCATCTGGCAAGTTTAGACAAGCAGTTTCTGGACGATATGCGTAAAAGCGTTCCGGAAGCCTGGACCATTTGGGAAGAATACCGTCGTAATTCTGCCAATCAGCATTTCAGGTTGCTACTCGATGAAGGAATCAGAGGCGGATACATCAACCCGGCTATTAGCCCGGATATGGCGGTAATCGTATACCTGGGAGCGATCTCCAGTGTGTTTGATCCGCTGTTCATTAATCAATTGCCCAAAGATTTGGCCGATAAACTTCCCAGTTCACCTATGCAGAGTTTTAACCAAATTATAAAGATTGTATACGAAGGAATATTATCTGCTGAATCAAAACAACAATTTAAAGTTTAATAATTAGTATCATGTATTTCAAAGATTCTATCCGTCAAGGAATTAGGGTGTTTTTTGCATTAATATTATTGCAACTATTTTACCCTTTGCTTAATGCTCAAAGCCAGCTTACCAGAAAGCAGTTGATTAACAGGGCACTAAATGATAGCTATACCATTGTAAATCAACGTAATGCTGCAAAGCAAACGCAATATGACATATTTAAACTTTATCAGACCTACATCCCCGGTGTGAGCTTTAACATGTCATATACACATTTGAATGACGATATCCAATTTGGTATTCCAACAATAAATCTGCCTCTGGCACCCGGTAAGGTAATTAGTCTTGACCTTCCGCCGATAACATTACAGGAAAAGAATATTTTCAAAACCGATATTTCGGCAACAATGGTCTTGTTTACCGGCCTGAAAGTTCCTTTTGCATTAAGCTCCCTGAAGCATAAAATGGCGGCAGAGGATGCAATTGCCGTAAAAGAGGAAGTTTCGGTCATTAAAGAGGTGGCTGATTATTATGATCGGCTGGCATTAATTGACCAATCGCTCATGGTATTAAATGAAAGTGAGCTGAGATTGCTAAGAGAATCGGCATTTGCCGACAAAGCTTATAAACAGGGTCTGATCGGGGCTTATGACTTAAGTAAAATAGATATTGCAGTTCAGGAACTTGCAGCCAGACGCATAGAGTTAAGCTCAAACCGAAGGCTTGTGATCAGCAAATTATACCAGTTAACCGGTGTTTCAAAAGACAGTCTGGAAAATATACATCCTCATTTACAGGTTTTTACGCTCTCAGGTGTTTTTGATAACCCTGAAGAACGGCCCGAATTAAAAGCATTGAATGAACGGGCTGAAGCCGGAAAATCAAAATCAAAAATGATGCTTACCCCTTATCTGCCAAATATTGTGGCCTTTGGGAAAAAGGAAATGAGAACTGAAGACCTTTCGGCATTCGATCCTCAATGGTATGCGGGAATTGGATTGCGCTGGAATATTTTTGACGGGGGGCTTGCGTATCGTGATTTTCAAAAGGCCCGCATTGACGAAGATATAGCCCGCAATGACCTGTTAAATGCACGCGAACTCTTTAACCTCAATCTTGAAAAGGCCTTATCTGATGCCATGTTAGCATCTGAAATGATAGCAGTTGCAGATAAACGCCGAATTACTGCAGAAAAGGGGCTTGAACTTGCAACCAGGCAATATGAACTGGGTTTGTCATCCATCACCGAAAGGCTGGCTGCTGAAACAGATTTGCAGAAAGCAAAATTTGATTTTTTGCAAAGTATTTATAACCAGCGTGTCGCTTCTGTTACGATACTTGAAGCTTCGGGCCGGCTCAATACAGGTTCATTGGAATAATCTGTTGTTTATCATATAACATCAGTAACATTTTTTTAGTTATTCTAAAATTATTATTCATAAACTAATGAAAAACAATATTTTAATAATAATTGTGCTCTCAGGAACGCTATTGATTTCAGCATGCACAAATAAAAAAGGTCCTTTGACCAATAAAATTGAAGGAAAAATAAAGAAGGAAGTAATATCTATTGCCCCGAAAGTAGCCGGAAGGATACTCAGATGTGATGTAAAGGAAGGAGATGTTGTAAATGCCGGTGATACACTTGCTATACTTGATGTCCCTGAAATAGAGGCAAAGGTTATGCAGGCTGAAGGTGCATTCATTTCGGCAAAAGCCCAGTATCTGATGGCCCGAAATGGAGCTACATCATTTGAACGTGAACAGATTAGAGCAAAACTTGATGCAGCCAGACAACAGTTTCAGTTTGCTGAAAAAAGCTTTAACCGTATCAGTAAAATGGTTGAGGACTCATTAATGCCAATGCAGAAGTATGATGAAATATCAGAAAAGTACAGTTCAGCCAGAGCTCAGCTTGATGCAGTAAAAGCCCAGAAGAATGAAATTGACAATGGTTTAAGGAGTGAAAAAGTGGAAATGGCACTTGGCGACATGAAACGTGCTGAAGGTGCTTACAAGGAGGCTCAGACCGCCCTTAATGAACGATACCTGATAGCTACACGTAAAATAACCATTGAAACCATTGGTTTGAAAAAGGGAGAACTGGCATTGCCTGGGTATAATATTTTTATAGGATATGATCTGGATGAAACACATTGCCGGTTTACCGTACCCGAAAGTGAGATAGCAAAATTTAAACTTTCTGAATTATATAGCGTTGAAATACCAGCTTTGAACAAGTCAATTGAATCTAAATTGCTATCAATTAAGCAGTTGGCAAGTTATGCAGATAAAACATCAAGTTATGCCTCTTACAAACCAGGCGAAAGTATTTATGAACTCTACCTTGTTCCGGTGAATTCAGATGACAAGGCAACACTGATGGCCAATATGACAGTGTATATAAACAAATAGGGTGAAATTAATTTAAACAATCATTAAAAAAAGTCATAAAATGAAAGGAAAGTCCTTTTTCCGGCTCACACTTGAAATCATTGTTCGTGAATTTGGGCATTTTAAGCAAAACAACATGCTTAAACTGATCTTATTCGGTGGTCCTGTATTGTTTCCGGTTGTGCTGGGTCTGGTATATATCAATGCCAGGCCGGTTGAACAGCCCGTTACAGTAGTTGATCTGGATAACAGCGATTTAAGTTCAAAAATAATTGAGGCTCTTGATGATAATCAGTATCTCCGGATTTACCGGGTTACAGCAGATGAGTTTTCGGGTGTTGCTGACCTTGAGAAGGGCAGGGTAGAGGGTGTGCTTATTATTCCAGAACATTTCGAAGGAGACATCCAGCAGAAATTACATCCTGAAATCAATTTGAATTTAAATACCCTGAATGTACTTACCAGCAATTATATCAATTCAGGGGTGCTTAAAACGCTGGGAGTCATTAATGCAGGTATTCAAATAAATACACTTCAAAAATCAGGTATACCAGCTGCACAGGCTTTGGAACGCATTGAAGCCTTCAGGATAAATACTGACCGGTTTTACAATCCTGAAACCAATTATTTAAAATTTCTGTGGCCCGGTGTTGTGGGGACCTCGCTGCAACAGATTTTTCTGATAGCCATTGCATTGATATTTGCATTTGAGTTTGAGAAAAACCTCTTTCCTTCATTGCTACAGAAAACAACCTCTGCTTCATTTATGATTTTTGCCAAGTCGCTGCCCTATTTTCTTGTTATGATGCTGATTTGGAGTGGAATGGTATTTATTCTTTTCCCTTTGTTTAAAGTTGAAATTTATGGTTCAGTGTTTAATATTCTCTGTTTTTCAGCACTGTTCATGCTGGCTTTGTTGGCAATGGGCGTTTTTGTAAGTTGCATTACCAGAACTTCGTTGCTTGCAACTGATATACTGATGATTATTTCGGTCCCGAGTTTTATTCTCAGTGGATTTACCTGGCCGGTTTCACAAATGCCTATGTATATTCAGGTGTTGTCTGAAGCATTGCCCCTTACACCTTTTTTGAGTGGTATCAGACGATTGTTTTTTATGAATGCCAGTCTGGCGGATGTATTGCCTGAAATTAAATCACTTGTGATTATGATTCTGTTGTTTGGATTTTTAGCCTGGGGAGTTCTAAAATATAAAATCAGGCAGTATATTAAAAAGGGAGCACTATTGAATATTTAGTTTGCCCAATAGAATTTATTCTCATCATCGGTTTTAACCTTTTCATATTCCCGCAGATATATGAGGACTTTTAGGATGTTGTCTTCAGGTATTTCCGGGAATTTTTCAACTATCTCATTAACATGCAGATGATTGGATTTGAGAATTGGCTTGATGCATTCAATTACTTTCTGAAACTCAAAATCGCTCATTTCAATTTTATTTCTTTTGACGCAGTAATCACAATGTCCGCAACGTTTTGAAGTGCTTTCATCAAAATATTCAAGTAAAAGCTGGCTCCTGCATTTGTTAATTGCTGTGACATAACTGATTACGGTATCCATCCGGTTGATGGCCCCTGTTTTAAGATGCTGGTAGTTTTGGGCTGAAAATATGATATGATCTGTATCAAGCCGCTCAGTTACAAAAGTCACCTGAGGCTTGTCGCGTTTAGGGATGTATGTTAAAATGCCCAATTGTTGTAAATAATTGAATACCTGAATAATCTTTTCTTCTGTCTGACCGGTTCTTTTCGCTAATTCAGTTTCACTTATTTTGCGGGGTTCCGTAAATATTCCGCCATAAATTCTGGATATTGTTTTCAGAAAATCACCATAAAACTTATTTTCGACCTGAAATCTGTACAAATCTTCACCATCAAGATTAATCATGAGTTGCGAAGGCTGTAAAATTGCTTCGCTTAAGAATAAATATCCTTCTCTTTCAAGAACTTTTAATGCATTAAAAACAATGGTCGGTTTTAAATTGTACTGTTCTGAAAATGCCGAAATTTCAAAATTAAAGCTTGTATCCTGGCCAGCTCCCAGCGGAAGTTTGAAATAATTGCCCAAGGCATTGTATATTTTTCTGATTTCTTCAACAGGCGGATATGTATTCATGACCTGTTCCTTAAGATCCGCAATATCAGCATCCTGGTAAAGGAGAACTGCAAAGGATTTTTTTTCATCCCTTCCGCCTCTTCCTGCTTCCTGAAAATAGGCTTCCAAACTGTCGGGCATATCGTAGTGAACCACAAACCTGACGTCAGGTTTATCTATACCCATACCAAAGGCATTGGTAGCCACCATAATATTGTTTTTGTTGTTCATCCAGTTTTCCTGACGCATGTTACGGTCTGAGGTTGTTAAACCGGCATGATAGAAAAGTGCATTGTGGTTGTTCTTGTTAAAGAAATCAGCAATTTCAACCGTTTTTCGGCGGTTCCGCACATAAACAATTCCGCATCCCTTCACACCATCAGCAATTTTTAACAATTTCTGGAGCTTATTTTCTTCTTTTTGAACAATATACGCAATGTTTTTACGCTCAAAGCTTTTGCTTAAAACGTTCTTTACTTTGAATGCCAGTTTTTCCTGAATATCATCGACCACCTTGCTTGTTGCAGTAGCTGTAAGTGCCAGGACAGGAATATTTGGAAAGTATTCTCTGATTTCAGCAATTTTGAGGTATGGTGGTCTGAAGTCATATCCCCATTGCGAAATACAGTGCGCTTCATCAACAGCAATCAGATTGGGTTTTAAAGCCGGTAGTCGTTCCCTGAAAGATTCGCTTATTAACCGTTCAGGTGAAATATATAAGAATTTAAGATCGCCATAGGCAGCATTGTCCAGAATCCGGTCGATCTGCGAAAAATGCATTCCGGAATAGACCGCTTCTGCCTTTATTCCTCTTTTCTTCAGATTTTCAACCTGATCCTTCATGAGCGCAATCAAAGGTGAAATCACAATGCAAATGCCTTCATTTACCAGTGCCGGCACCTGATAGCAAATTGATTTTCCGCCACCTGTTGGCAATAAGGCAAGCGTATCTTTGCCAGCCAGTACAGAATTGATGATTTCTTCCTGCAATGGTCTGAAAGATGAATATCCCCAGTATTTTGTTAATATACTTTTGATGGGCACCAGTTTAAAGGTTAAATATTATTTTTATAAAAATGAATGTAATATATTGATTAATATGTAATTAAGTACATGGTTAATCTTTAATTTGGCAATTTATTGTCTCAAATGTAACAATAATTTGCTAAACAATACAATTAAAGTTTTTTATATCGTTATGAATTAAGAATTTTGCAAAAAAAACTTTTATGGATCCTTTGTTTTACTTTTTAGTGCTCTTTATGTTTTTTCCGGTTGTCATGTGGACAGTTTTCAATGATTTGAAAACTGAACCATGGAAAACCCTCATTCCATTCTATAACTATTTCATTTGGATGAGAATTATTAAAAAACCGGTTTGGTGGTATTTGCTGCTCTTTTTCCCCTTTATAAATGTCTTTATGGTATTTTTAATGATAGTGGAAACAGCCAAGTGTTATCAAAAAAACGATTTGGGATCACAGGCTTTATCTGTAATAGTGCCATTTGCATACCTGCCTTATCTTGGAAATTCGCCCCGTGAAAAATATCTTGATCCTGTAAAGCGTCCAAAAGTTAAAAAATCGGCTGTTCGTGAATGGGTTGATGCAATTATTTTTGCTGTTGTTGCGGCTACAATTATCAGAATGTTTCTTTTTGAAGCCTATACAATCCCAACATCTTCGATGGAAAAATCACTGCTTGTCGGCGATTACCTGTTTGTGAGCAAGATGAGTTATGGGCCAAAGGTTCCCAATACACCACTGGCATTCCCGTTTGTTCATCACACCATGCCCATGTCATTGTACACAAAGTCGTATCTTGAATGGATTAAGCTGCCTTATTACCGTTTCCCTGGTTTTGGCAAGGTAAAACATAATGATGCAGTTGTTTTCAATTATCCGAGTGGTGATACTGTTATTTTAGAAAGACAGAACGAGGATTATTACAGAATTGTCAGAGACGCCGAAGTTGAGTTTAAGCAGAGAATGGGCGATCAGTATTATGCTGGTATGGGCCGTGATGCAGTATGGAAAACCTATAAAGTGGTGGCCCGTCCGGTTGATAAACGCGAGAATTATATTAAAAGGTGTATAGGATTGCCCGGTGATACGCTGCGAATTGTAAATCAGCAGGTGTATATCAATGGCGAGAAGGCATTCAATCCACCTATGATGCAGTATAACTATCGGATTCACAGCAATGGTTTGGAAGTAAGCGATCGTAACCTGCGTAAATTTAATGTATCGGATGAAGACATTAACCTTTATCAAAATTATAAAGTAATCCCACTTAATAAAGATAACCTTGCTCAGATAAAACAACTTCCCAATGTGTCTGATGTTGAGCGCAATCTCTCGCCTGCCGGTGTATGGGAACCATATATTTTCCCGTTCGATTCAAGGTATCCGTGGAATGTTGATAATTTCGGACCACTGTATTTACCTAAAGAAGGTGACGAATTACCCATCGACACTTCAAACATTTGTCTGTATAAGAGGATTATACAGATTTATGAAGGCAATAAACTTGAGATAAAAGGCAATCAGATATTTATCAACGGACAAATTGCTACAAAATATAAATTCAAACAGGGATATTACTGGATGATGGGCGATAACCGGCACAATTCGGCAGATTCAAGGTTCTGGGGTTTTGTACCAAATGACCATATTGTTGGAAAGGCCGTGTTTGTGTGGCTTTCGCTTGATAAAGACAAATCGCTGACCGAAGGGAAAATCCGCTGGGACAAGATCTTCAGATTTGTTAAATAAAGAATTCTGAATCAAAAAAAATGCGCTGCAAGGAAAACTTACAGCGCATTTTTTATTAAAGGCTCAATTATCTGCTAAACAGCATTTCGCGGTATTTTGGAAGTGGCCAGAGTTCATCATCCACCAGCATTTCGAGTTTATCAACGTGTATTCTGATGGTTTCAAGATAAGGATGCACTTTGTTCAGATACGCAAATGCTTGTTGTTCAATGTCTTCTAAAGCATTAGCAACTTTCCGTTCTTCAATCATTTCATCAACACAAATTTTAATCTGACTGATGTGTTCTGAAATGCTCTTTATGGTCTGTATCTGATTCTTAGCCAGGTTTGTATAGGTCTTTGAATCAAGTACATCTTTCAGTCCTTTCACATTTTCAATCAGCGTATTCTGGTAGCGAATCGCAATCGGAATGATGTGATTTGTTGAAAGATCACCCATTACACGGGCTTCAATCTGAAGAACTTTTGCATAATTCTCCAACTGTATGTCGTATCTGGCCAGCAATTCACGCTCAGTGAGTACACCGTTGTTTTCAAATAGCCGGATTGATTTTTCTGAAACATAAGCTTTCAAAGCTTCCGGAGTTGTTTTAAAGTTGTTCAGTCCGCGTTGTGCCGCTTCAGCTTTCCATTCATCGCTGTAACTGTTACCTTCGAACCTGATGCGCTTGGAACTGGAAATATATGAAATAATCACCCTGAAAATAGCTTTGTCTTTTTCTTCGCCGGCTTTAATCAATGCATCAACTTCATTTTTAAATAATTTCATCTGGTTGGCAACAATCAGGTTCAGTGCAATCATGGAGGCGGAGCAGTTTTGTGACGATCCTACTGCCCTGAATTCAAATTTGTTACCGGTAAATGCAAACGGAGAAGTACGGTTACGATCAGTATTATCGAGCAGGATTTCCGGAATTTTCTGAATACGATGATCGAGCTGGGTTTTAAAGTCTTCAATGATATTTCCGCTTCGCTCAACTTCATCAAGTGTTTCGCTCAGATGAGTGCCTATAAAGGCCGAAATGATTGCAGGCGGAGCTTCGTGTCCACCCAGGCGTAAGTCGTTGCTGGCGGAAGCTATTGAAGCTCTTAGCAGGTCAGCATGTTCTTCAACAGCTTTAAGCGTAATGACAATCATGGTCAGAAACCTGAAGTTGGAGTTTTTGTCTTTGCCGGGAGCCAACAGGTTAATACCGGTATTGGTAGCCATCGACCAGTTATTGTGTTTACCTGATCCGTTTACCTTGGCATATGGTTTTTCGTGCAATAAAATGCGCAGGTTGTGGTTTCTGGCAACTTTCTGAAGCAGATGCATTAACAACTGGTTATGGTCTACAGCCAGATTCACTTCTTCGAATACCGGTGCAAGCTCAAACTGGTTGGGAGCCACTTCATTATGGCGTGTCTTTACCGGAATTCCAAGGCGATGTGCCTCATATTCATATTCTTTCATAAATTCCATTACCCGGCTTGGAATTACACCAAAGTAATGATCGCTCAGTTGCTGGTCTTTAGCTGAAGCATGACCAAAAACAGTTCTGCCGCACAGCATCATGTCAGGTCTGGCCTGATAGAGGGCAGAATCAACTGCAAAGTATTCCTGTTCCCATCCAAGGGTTGCATACACTCGCGTAACATCTTTGTTAAAGTAGCTTACAACTGCGGTTGTGGCTTTGTCTAATTCGTTCAAAGCTTTCAGCAGCGGCATTTTATAGTCGAGTGCTTCTCCGGTATACGAAATAAATATTGTGGGTACGCACAGGGTTCGGTCCATAATAAATGCAGGGGAAGTGGGATCCCATGCAGTATAACCACGGGCTTCGAATGTATTTCTGATTCCACCACTTGGGAAACTCGAAGCGTCGGGTTCCTGTTGAACCAATTCACCACCTTTAAAACTTTCAATTGCTTTACCCGAAGAAGTAGGCACAATAAAGGCATCATGTTTTTCGGCAGTAGCACCGGTTAACGGATGAAACCAATGTGTGTAGTGTGTGGCTCCTTTGCTGATGGCCCATGACTTTAAAGAAGCAGCAACCTGATCTGCAATTACCCTGCTGATTTTTTCACCTTTTTCGATTGAATTAATCAGGGTTTTATACGATTCTTCGGTGAGGTACTCTTTCATAGCTTCCTTACCAAAAGTAAGTTCACCATAATACTCTGAGATTTTGGTACCCGGAAGCTCAGCTTTGTGGGGCTGGCGATTCAGCATAGCACCCAATGCTTTCATTCTTAAGTTTTCCATATACTTGCTTGTTTAAAAAATATCAAACAAATTTACAGCCCACATGTTTAATCAGGGTAAAAAGTTAAAGAGACTTTATTAACAAAAATGTTTTTCTGCTGTGTACTTTTAATTCGTTGCTTCTCTTACATTCATAATTCTGTTCAAAAAGCCCAGAAACAGGTAAGTAAACAGAAATGAGTATGCCGAAAGCACAAGGGATGATAAAATATACTTTCCCGGGTTAATTGTATTTAGTTGATTTCCTGCTATTAAACTACTTAATAAGGGGATTATAATAAATCCTGCCAAACCGCAAATTCCATGAATGACCAGAATAAAATAAGCCGGGTCTTTTTCTTCGTAATTCATGTAATCAAGAAAATAGTAACAAAGCAAACCGACTAATATTCCGGTAGTTATGGTTATTATGAAATTATTTTGAAGGCCCGAAACTGCCATAAAGGCAATGATAGCCATCAGGTTTGAACCAAACTCCCAGGGTTTAATTTTTTTTCGGTTGATAACTTTCAGGCTGATGTTCACTATAACGGATATTATTAGCCCGGTTACCAACATGATCAGGCCATCTGTTACCAGTAAATCTGAGTGTGAATTAAAAAATATTCCCAATAAAAGAACAGCAACAAAGGGTATAATTTGTTTAAAATTAAGTACATCATCTGGTAAAGTGATTTTAGTTTGTCTGGCATACAAAATAACAGCCATTGCTGAAAATCCGGTTAAAATGTGAACAGGTAAACCACCGTAAGCGTCATAAACCTGATATTCGTGCAGCAGTCCGGGTCCTAAAGTCATAAAAATAACAGGATATGCAACAAAAATCAGCCATAAAGTTATGAATATCAGTGAACTTAAAGTATTTATGCGGTTTAACAAAGCCAACCGTAACAATAGGGAAGCAAAAATGGTGTAAAGTAAGCCCGTATAAAATGCTGCATTGAAAATAGAACTTTCAGGCTGGCTATTAAACCTGAAAAGCAAAAAGTCGTTTAAATTCCCGGTAATTCCACCTTCGAAACCACTGGTGCATAATGAATAACCTATTAAAAACCAAAGGATTACTGATAAAACAATTACCGAAATGAAAGTCTGCACTGGTTTTTGTAAAATTCCTTTGTAATATATTGTGTAATAAAGCCAAAATACAGCTGCTACAAACAAAAATGCTCCGGAAGCCATTGCTCCCTGAACTATTTCTGTGTTAAAAACTGTAAACATCAAAGCCATAATACATCCTTAGCCTTAAATAAGACTTTACGAAATGAATAAAGTATTTAAAACCAGTATGTTAATTGGAAAGTATTGTCACCCGGTTTGTTTATCAAAAATCGGATGTATGCTGTTGCTTGTCAATAAAGGGTTTGCTTAAATTTTAGTACAGGTGTACTGAAAAAAATTAGGTGATTTACTTAAAATCGGCCTGGCTGCCTAAAGTCAAAGGGATCGCCCGTATTACAAATCAATAATTTTATTCTTAATGGCAAATTTTACAAGGTCAACAGTGTTTTTAAGTTCCAGTTTCTGCATAATGTGGTTTTTATGCGATTCAACTGTTCGTACGCTGATAAACAGCTTGTCAGCAATTTCCTGGTTGCTTGTACCTTCGGCAAAAAGTTTCAGTATTTCAATTTCACGTTTCGAAAGCTGCTCTTCTTTCTTTTTTGAATCATCTTCCTGGTTTTGAGCTTTCTTGATGTAGCTTTTCAATATTATGCCTGAAATTTGCTGCGCGTAAAACTCTTCTCCGTTAAAAACGGTAAAAATGGCATCTAATAATTCTTTCTTTGTTGTGTTTTTTGGCAGATACCCCTTGGCTCCGGATTGTATTGCATTGAAAATGAATTCTTCCTGAGTAAACATACTTAAAATTAAAACTTTGATACCGGCAAATTGAGTACTGGCAGATAATTGTCGTGTCAATTCCAGACCTGACTGACCCGGAAGTGAAATATCCATCAGAATAACATCCGGGAGCTGGGTTTTAAGCATTTCAAAAAGTTCCTTTCCATCCTGTGCTTCACCAAGTATCTCTATCATTTCATTGTCATCGAGCAATGATTTGATGCCTGCTCTAACCAACCTGTGGTCATCAACAAGGATGATTTTAATTTTTTCCATTCTCTGATTCAGTATAAGGAATAACTATGCTTATGGTGGTACCTTCACCACTTTCAGCTTCAATTTTGATGCGGCCCCTGAGCAATTCCACCCGTTCCTTGATATTGTGAAGCCCGTGACCGAATGTTTTGGAATCGTTGGCAGAAAACCCTTTACCATTATCTGACATAATCAGTTTCAACGAGTCACCCGTTCCTGATAAGCCAACCTTAATCCATTGTGCTCCAGAATGTTTAGTGGCATTGATGAGTGATTCCTGAACAATTCTGAATAGGTAAGTTCTTACTTTACCTCTAATTTTGGCAGGAAGATTTTGTGTTTCGAGTGTGATTTTAATTCCTGATTGTGTTGATAGTTCATCAGCCAGAAATCTGATGGCTGAAGCAAGCCCAAACTCACCAAGGACCATGGGTGCAAGGTTATTGCTGATTTGCCTGATCTGTTCAATAATTCCATCACTAAGCATTTCAATATCAGCTATTTCATGCAAAATTTCCTGACCTTGTTTACCTTTGATACTTTCAGTTTTAAACCGCAGCGCCACCAGTGTTTGCCCGATTCCTTCATGTAATTCCTTTGATAAACGTTGTCGTTCAAGTTCCTGACTATCAATCATGGCACGCAATCTTCTGAACCGTTCTTTTCCAATTTCGGTTTGCTGAAGTTTGAGTTTTAACGCCATTCTGTTAAAGGTTTCGGTTAATTCGCCAATTTCATCATGTGTTACAACAGGCAGTTCAGTTTCAAAGTTTCCTTCACCAATTTTTGCAGCAGCATTGCGCAAATTGATAATGGGTTTTACAATTCTTCGGGAAGTGAAATAAACAAACATGAAAAATGCGGCAGAAATTAGAATGATAAGTATTAGACTCTGATTATAGAGTTCGCTCACCTGTTGCATGGCTTCACGGGTATCCTGTTCAACCAGCACCGCCCAGTTCAGTCCCGGAGTTTCAATAGTTGTAAAGGCAGATAAAACGCTTCTGCCTCTGTAATCGGTGTAATTGGCAATTCCCTGCTGCAATCTGAAAATGTCAGGAGTTGAATTGTTTTTTATTTGTAAACGCCTTACGCTCTGTGAATCAAATCTTGAACATGAACGCATCACGTAATCTGCGCCAATGATATAAGCTTCTTCTGATTTATTGACTTCATTGATGTCTGATTCTTTAAGCATCAGGCTATCAATAAAACTTCCCGGAATTTCAAGCATTACGTAACCCATGCTTTTACCCGCCTTATCAGGAATTATACCGCAAACAAATTGTGAATACGAATTATTCCCGGTTGAAATCAGGTCGCTGATAAATTCAGGAAGACCATTTTTTCTGCCTAAACGTAAACATTCTGTAATATCGGGACTGGCAGTATGATTACTGATTTCAGGCTCAGAATGCTCACAATCCATCCGATAAGCAGTATAAGATGAATCGGGCGAAACAACGTATAGTTTTTTATAATAACCGCATGAACTCAGGTAATTTAACAGGAATCCGGTGGCTAATTCTTTTGGACTAATGCTTGAAGTCAGCGAATTGTTTTCAATAAATAGCTGTATTTCAGTTGATTTGCGAATAGATATTATATCTCTGAGCCGGTCGCTGTAATATTGATCAATCTGATGTTTTTTTATTTCTCTTACGGTACATAAATGTTCGTAGGTTTTTTGCTGAAGTATGTTACGAGCTGATCTATAGGAATATATGCCCAAAATTACAATTGCTGATATTCCGATTAAAAGAAAATTCAGGATGAGCTTTTCAGTGAGTGATACCTGACGGGCTATTTTCATCGTTGTAAGAATTTTGCAAAATCAAGCAATGCCGGGAAAGAATAATCAATAAGCTTGTGTAAAGTTCTGATATCGTTTAAATTGTCAGAGATAAAAACTGTTTTCATGCCCAGGCGTTTTCCAAACCTTAAATCTGATTCTGAATCTCCAACCATTAAACTATTCCTGAATCTGAGGTCAGGAAATTCTTTCCGGGCCTGAAGACCCATACCGATCCCGGGTTTCCGGTAAAAACTACCCGATTCTTTCAGGTCAGGGCAATGATAAACCTTATCAATTCTTCCATTTTTTCCGGAAATCTGACTTAACATGAATTTGTGTATTTCTTCAAGATCAGACACCTGCATCAATCCTTTGCCAATACCCTGCTGATTGGTAACAATAAATATATGGGTAAAGATTTTATTGAAATACGCAAGTGCTTCCGGCACACCGTTTATAAATGCAAAATCGGCAACAGTTTTCACATAATTGTCAGGAATGCGATGGTTAATTACCCCATCGCGGTCAAGAAACAATGACCAGCCTGAATTAAAATTCAAAGATTTTAAACTCATCCTGTGCTTTTTGATAATCTTCTGGTATTCCGATATCAAGGAAGAACTGATTGCATTTCATGCCATAAATGGTGTGCTTTTTATAGATATTTTCAAAACAATCTTTTTCCATTGAGAATTTCTCAGGCAAGTCGAGGCTCATTAAAAACTCCTTGTTAATCGCATACAAACCGCCATTGATGAGTCCCTGGCCTGTTGAAACCCCTTTTTCATTGAAGTTTGTAATATGTGCGCGTTCATTTACTTCTACGGTTCCGTATCTGGAAGTGTCTTTTACCTCACGCAGTGCAAGTGTAAGCTTTGATTTGTGAATAAGTTGAAAATCATATAGTTTTCCGAGATTTACACGATACATGGTATCACCGTTTAATACAACGGCCTGTTTGCCTTCTACCAAATCAAATGCTTTTTTAATTGCTCCGCCTGTACCCAGTGGTTCTTCTTCAACTGAATATTCTACATTAATATACCTGAACCTGTTTTTGAAATGCTTTTGAATATGGTCATGCTTGTATCCAACGGCAAGAATAACCTTTTTAACACTATATAGTTCAAGATAATCAAAGATGTATTCAAGAAAGGGCCGGCCATTCACCGGAGCCATGGATTTGGGAAGTTCATTTACAACAGATTGCAAACGTGTTCCAAAACCTCCGGCAAGAATTATTGCTTCTTTAATCATAGTTACTGTGTTAGAATTACAATGAACAACTGATAAACAGAAATGTTAGCGTGGAAACATTCCTGCTTCGATGAGTTCACATAATATGTGACCCAGCATGATATGTGATTCCTGTATGCGTGGTGTATCCGTTGATGGTACCGGCAATAAAAAAGAACTCAGGTTTTTCATTTTCCCTCCGCCAGAACCGGTAAAACCGGCTGTAATCAATTTTTTTTCGTTTGCAGCTTCAAATGCTTTCACAATATTGGCTGAATTGCCTGAAGTTGAAAGGCCTATCAGAATATCTCCCTGTTTGCCAAGACCGCGAATGAGACGTGCATATATTTCATCGTAAGAATAATCGTTGGCCACAGCAGTTAAATAAGATGTGTTAACGTGCAGGGCTTCAGCATGTAATGGAGGTCTGTCATAATAAAAACGGCCTGAAAGTTCAGCAGCAAGGTGCTGTGCATCAGCGGCGCTGCCACCATTGCCACAAAAAAGTACCTTTCCGCCATTTTGCAGGCTTTGAATGCAAACGGCTGCAAGATCAGCAAGCGTCTGTATAATCGATTCATCCTGAAGGATGAATTCCTTCACAAGAATGGTACTTTGAATGCGTTCCTTAATAGTTTCTTTCATCATTTCGGTGCTAAAATTATATTGACCATGAGGTAAGCCCCTGATTGGTAAATTCATAATTACGGTGATATCCTCCAAATTTGTTAAGGGCTTTGGTTACCTGATACCTTGATGTACCGGGGCAATAAAAAGTCATGAATCCACCACCCCCTGCACCCGAGATTTTACCTCCTGTTGCCCCATTTGCAATTGCAGTGGAATACAATTCATCAATCATTGGATTTGTTATTCCATTGGCCATCAATTTTTTATGATTCCAACCAAAGGCCAGTATTTCACCAATCCGGTCAAGATTGCCTTTTAACAAAGCTTCTTTCATCATCACTGCCTGTTCTTTTAACCTGTGCATGGCTGTAATTGATTTTTCTTCACCATTTACAACATTGCTGCTTTGTGCTTCGATTATTTTTGATGACAATCGTTGGGTTTCAGTATAATACAGAAGCAGATTTGACGAAATTTCGTCGAGATAGCGTTGTCTGATACGCAATGGATTCACAATAACCTTTTCATTGTCATAGAATTCCATGAAGTTTACACCTCCGAAAGTGGCTGCATACTGGTCCTGTTTTCCGCCTGCCATATTCAGGTCTTTACGTTCAATTTCATAAGCAAGGCGGGCAATATCGTATTCGCCCAAAGGAAGATGCATCATTTCGGCAAATACGCCAAGAATGGCAACCACGAGTGTTGAAGAGGTTCCGAGACCAGAACCGATGGGTGCATCAACATAAGTGGTAATGACCATGGGTTCCGGCTTTAATCCGAACTCCTTCACCATTCTGTTATATACACCGGCATGCAGATCAAGTTTGCCTTCGGGTTTTATAAAACCGCAGACTTCATATTCTTCAACAATATCCTTATCAACTGCATGAAATACCAATTTGTTACTGATGCCTGTCTGAATACTTGCATGAGCATACAGGTTCACGGTAGCATTTAAAATAGCTCCTCCATAAATATCGCAATAGGGCGAAACATCGGTTCCACCGCCTGCCAGCCCAAGTCTTAAGGGTGCTTTACTTCTGAAAATCATGCAAGTTTTTTTTGGATAAATCTCTGCGAAATTACGAAATTATCCAAAGTCATGCCCCGGTTCCGGCAAAACCAATCAACAGTGTCCGTAAAACATTGCTTTCTCAACGGTACGCAAATTCCTCAAAATCTGCTATGATGGTTCGGATAAAGGTTGTTGAGGTGAGAAATTAATACAAACAATTGTACCTTTTCCAATCGTACTTTCAAAGGTTATCTGCCAATTATGCTTGTCAGCTATGTCTTTGCACAATATTAAGCCAAGACCTGTACCCATTTCATTTTCAGTACCATAAGTTGAATTATGCTTATCAAGGTCAAATAATTGTGGCAATTTATCGGCTTTTATGCCAATGCCATTGTCTGAAATGCATAAAGCATACCTGTTGTCTTCCTCATGCATATATCCGGTGATTGTACTCTCAGCCGGCGAAAATTTGAAGGCATTAGAAAGCAGTTGTTTTAACAGCACAATAAACATGTTGCTGTCAGCAAACACTTTAACGGAGGCATCGATTTGATTGTTCAGAAGTATTTTTTTTGAAAGAAATTCCTGATTTACATTTTCATAAGCTTTCGTCATGAAATCTTTAATGGTCAGTTCTTCCTTATCAAAAGCAATCTGGTCGTTTTGAAGACGCGTCCAATAAATCAGGTTTTCAAGAAGCCTGAGGTGAATTTTTGACAATCCAGACAAATCCAGCACCATTCCTTTGAGTTCGACTGGTGTAAGATTTTCAAAATCATCAAGCATAATTTCGGAAAGTGTAATAATACTGGCAACCGGGCTGCGTAAATCATGCCCCAGAATTGACATATAACGTTTCCGGCAGTTTAAAAGTTCAGCGATCCTTTTGCGTTGTAATTCAATCTGTTGGTTCTGATTTTGTATAATTATTTGATGATTTGCAAGTTCAATAATTGTCTGTATCGATTCTTTGGTAATAACAAAATCAGCCTGATTTGGCATATCCGATGGCAAATCATTCATTAAACAGAATACAACGCAATCAGTGGTGGCTAAAAAGCTGTTTTCTTTCAGGTCAAACGCTTCAAAATTTGGTTTCCAGAAATAATCATTAACAGCCAGTGAACACACCAATGAACCTGAAGTAATTTCAATGCTTCCTTTTAAGACTACAAAGAAATCAGGAATGTATTTCAGATTTGTCCATAGTGGCTCATTTTGAGCTATTTCAAGCTTATAAAGTCTTTTTGCAATAGCTTCCAGAATAAATTTATCTGTTTGACAAAATGCATCTGTCTTTTTCAGGACAGAGGTAATCCTGTTAATCTCATTATTCATCGGGTAAAACTTTTATTTCCCGAAATTAAGCTAATTATGTGCAAAGTGCAAATAATTGCCCGGCTATTTTACCAAAAATGTTTCAAACATCTGAACGAGGCCGTTCCAGGTAAAACGTTTTTTTTCGTCTTTTATACCTTCTATAAATTTTGAAGCGTAATTCCCTGAAAAATAATCAGATATAGAATCAGCTATTTTTCTGTCATCCGGAGGCACCACAAAACCAACCTTTCCATGAGGCACCATTTCGGCAAGGCCGCCAACATTTGTAATGATCATGGGCTTATCGAAGAAATAAGCAATCTGGGTTACACCACTCTGTGTTGCACTTTTATAGGGCTGTACAACCAGGTCACAAGCACAGAAATAACTGGGAATTAATGAATTTGGAATAAATCTATCGTGAAGGATGATTTTATCCTGCAGTTTTAGTTTTTGAATAAGATCAGTATAAGGTTGAGGATTGGTATAAAATTCACCGGCGATAAGCAATTTTAGCGGAAGTTTTTTAAAGCGTTCATCAGCAAATGCTTGCAGCAGAATATCCAGACCTTTGTAATCTCTGATAAAACCAAAAAACAAAAGATACTTTACTGAAGTATTGAGCCCAAGGTTGTTACATGCCTGCTCACGCGAAACCGCTTCACCGTAATTATCATACAGTGGATGTGGGTAATATTTACCGGGTCTGGATTTACTGAATTTTTTAAGATCCTCAAGCACAGCGCGTGACATGGTGATAAACCCATCGCAGCTACTTGTAAAATATTTCGAGAACAACCAATCACCGGGGCGCTTTTCGTGTGGGATGATATTGTCAGTAATGGCAATTACTTTCGTGCTGTTTTTCCGTCGTGCAATTCTGGCGATCGTTCCAAGGCATGGCCCCATAAAGGGCAGCCAATAGCGTAAAACAATAAGAACCGGTTTCAATTTCCGAATTTCAAGCCCAATTTTTATCCAGTTCAATGGATTAACTGAGTTTATTTTTACATTTATTTTCAGATCATCAGGAGCAGGGTCTTCTGAATACTGTGTTTTTCCCGGAAAAAGGAAGGTGGGATACTGCAGACTAAATGTATAAATAGTGACCTGATATCCCTGGTTTATAAATTCGCGTGCGAGGCGTTCATTAAAAGTAGCGAGCCCCCCGCGTAAAGGATGCGCAGGACCAATGATTACAACATCTTTCATTTGTGAGGGTTATACACCGGACTATTGAACATTTAGCTTTTTTTCAATCAGATAATGATTTCTGTCATGGGAACTGCGTGAAATGAGTTCACCCAGAAAACCTGCAGTAAACAACTGTGTTCCTAAAATCATTGCCAACAGTCCAAAATAGAATAACGGCCGATCGGTCATCTTGTATTCAGCCATAAAATATTTGGCATATGCAAGGTAGAATGCGATAGATATTCCGGCAGTAAACATGAGTGTACCCCAAAGTCCAAAAAACTGCATAGGTTTTTTTCCAAATTTTGAGATAAACATAATTGTCACAATATCAAGCATTCCCTTAGCCCGTCCGAAACCAAATTTTGAATAGCCAAACTTGCGTGCCTGATGTTGAACAACTTTTTCGCCGATTTTTCTATATCCTGCATTTTTAGCCAGTACAGGTATATAGCGGTGCATATCGCCATATACTTCAATGCTTTTGACAACCCGGTGGTTATAGGCTTTGAGTCCACAATTGAAATCATGCAGTTTTATTCCGGATATACAGCGTATAGTAAAATTGTAGATTTTACTTGGCCATCGTTTCGAAATGGGGTCGCGGCGTTTGCGTTTCCAACCTGAAACTACATCGAGTTTTTGTTCGGTAATCATTCGGTAAAGTTCCGGAATTTCTTCCGGATTATCCTGAAGATCAGCGTCCATGGTAATAATTACCTGTCCGGTTGATGCTTCAAAACCCATGTTCAGGGCTGCTGATTTCCCGTAGTTTCTTCTGAATTTGATGGCCTTAATTGCAGGATTCTGCAATGATAATTTTTCAACAACTTCCCATGAATCGTCATTGCTTCCGTCGTCAATCAAAATAATTTCATAAGAGAACCGGTTGGATTCCATTACTTTATGTATCCAACCGGTTAACTCGGGAAGAGATTCTGCTTCATTGTAAAGTGGTACTACGACCGATATATCCATTTATTCGGATTTTTCTTCTATTATTATTTCGTCACTGAAAGCATCGTTCTTTTTTCGGGTGAACGCTGCAGTTATGAGTGCAAAAATAACTGTTATTATTAAATTCATTTTCAAACCCTGCAACGAATATTTCAGTGGAGTCATTGATTCCATGTCTTTGTAGGCTTTTTCAACAGCTTCCTGTGGTATATTCGGGTTGTTTTCAAGCATTTCCATAACTTTTTCAAATGCTTTGGTCATGTATTCGGGGTCGAAAAATTTCACAAAAACAAAATTGTAGATCAATCCAATGATTGCAGCAACCAGACCGGTGATACAGGCATTTAAAACACCATCCCAATAATTGAGATTGCCATCTAAATGTTTTTTGCACAATGTTTTATTGCTGTAGATCATGAAGCCTACATAAATGCCAATCAAAAGCAGGAAGTTTATTAAATAAAATACAAAACTGAACATGTCAATTCCTAACACATAATATGTCAGGCTAAGTAAAATACCAAAGGCACCCATTATGGAACCCATTATTAAACCGTTGTTGAGGATAAGGTTGTA
>CAZKCK010000004.1:0-36893 GCA_964550695.1 uncultured Bacteroidales bacterium
TCAGGTTATGAAAACAATAACACGGTAGTTGAAAATGGCTTCCTTGAGGGCAATGAACTGAACGAACTGGTTGAGGTTTATATGGGTGATCTGGTTGGTGAAGCCAATTACGACCGGTTTGGAGATCAGTTCCCGCTTCTTGTTAAAATTCTGGACTCCAAAGACTGGCTATCAATTCAGGTACATCCGGACGATGAACTCGCAATCAAAAGAGGCTATTCCGGAGGTAAAACAGAAATGTGGTACATTCTGGATGCTGATAAAGATTCAGAATTAATCAGCGGATTCAATAAACAAATTAATCAGGAAGCATACAAAAAATTGTTAGACACCAATCAGTTACAATCTGTTCTGAATTTTGAGAAAGTAAAAAAAGGTGATTGTTTTTTTATGCCGGCTGGCCGGGTACATGCCTTGGGTCCGGGTATTTTGTTGGCTGAAATTCAGCAAACAAGTGACACAACCTACCGTATTTACGACTGGAATCGTGTTGATGACAAGGGAAAGGCAAGGGAACTTCATCTGGATGAAGCCATGGATGCCATTGATTTTAAACTTCATGGCAATTACCGCACTGATTACAAAGTCATTGAAAATTCAACTTCATCAATTGTAGATACTGAATTTTTTACCACCAATTTGCTGAAGCTCACACAACCTATTGAAAAGGACTATTCCAATCTGGATTCATTCGTTATTCTTATTGTAACAGAAGGCCGTATGAAAATAGTTTACGATTCAAAAACACTTGAACTTCAGGCCGGAGAAGCTGCCGTAATTCCGGCAATTATGGAGAATATACAGTTTCATCCTTTCACTGACTGTACTTTGTTGGAAGTCTACATCAGTGAAAGTGATCCCAATTGATTGAAAACAGCTTGCTTTTTTTGTACTTTTGTAAGCGGAAAATATATTGCATATCATTAATAAACAAATAATTAAATTATGTCAGAAAAAATATTTGATAAAGTAAAGCCCGGAGTGGTTACCGGGAGTGACCTTCAGGAAGTATTCCGCATTGCGAAGGCCAATAACTTTGCCATACCGGCAGTAAACGTTGTAAGTTCTACCTCAATTGTTGCAGCCCTTGAAGCTGCAAAAGCTGTAAACTCTCCGATAATTATACAGTTTTCGAATGGTGGTGCTTCATATCTTGCCGGGAAAAGCCTTTCGAATGAGGGTGAAAAAGCAGCAATAACCGGGGCAGTAATTGGCGCTAAATACGTTTGGCATCTTGCTGAACTGTACAATGTTCCAGTGATTCTTCACACGGATCATGCAGCAAAAAAATTACTTCCCTGGATTGATGGTCTGCTTGATGCCGGTGAAAGGCATTTTGCACGGCACGGCAAACCCCTCTTCAGTTCACATATGCTTGATTTGTCGGAGGAACCTCTTGCTGAAAATATTGAAATCTGTTCAACATACCTGACACGCATGAGCAAAATGGGTATGACACTCGAAATTGAACTGGGTGTTACGGGTGGTGAAGAAGATGGTGTTGACAATTCAGCCGTTGATAATGCTATGCTGTATACACAGCCTGAGCATGTTGCATATGCCTATGAACACTTGATGAAAATCAGTCCCAATTTTACCATTGCAGCTTCATTTGGCAATGTGCATGGTGTTTATAAACCCGGAAACGTTGTGCTGAAACCAGTTATCCTGAATAACTCACAGCTTTATATAGCGCAAAAATATGGAACGACCTCCAAACCTGTAAATTTTGTATTCCATGGCGGGTCAGGTTCAACCCAGGAAGAAATTCGCGAAGCCATTACTTATGGTGTAATCAAAATGAATATTGATACGGATACACAATGGGCTCAGTGGAGCGGCATTCTGAACTTTTATAAAAAGAACAGTGGTTATCTGCAGGGCCAGATAGGCAACCCTGAAGGTGACGACAAACCCAATAAAAAATTCTATGACCCCCGTAAGTGGCTCAGAGAAACCGAAGTATCGATGGCTAACAGGCTTAAACTTGCCTTTGAAGACCTGAATGCCATCAACAGAAATTAGCGCTTAATCTGAAATTCAGGGCATAATCTGAAATTATCAGAATCATTAACATGATGACCCGGATCCAATTTCCGGGTTTTTCATACTTTACTCTTGATTTCTTTATAAAAAATGTTGTATATTGCAGTGTATTTCCCGTCTTGCAATTAATCAAAACAGATAATAAATGAATACCGGCAAAACTGACCTCTGGAGCTTAAAAACTATACTGGTGGTTGAAGACCTACCGCACAATTATGAATTGATTGAACAGATACTGCAACCCTCGGGTGCTAAAATTAAATGGGCCAGAAACGGTCTTGAAGCTATTGAATACTGTACAGAAACCAATAACCCCGTTGATCTTGTATTGATGGACATCAACCTTCCGGTAGTAAATGGGTATGTAGCAATAAAAAAAATTAAGAATGCAAGACCGTCCCTGCCGATTATTACTCAAACGGCCTATGCTTTTGACGGTGAACGTGAAAAAAGTTTTGATGCAGGCTGCGACGACTACCTTGAAAAGCCAATCAAAGCCAATTTGCTGCTGCAAACTATCGCCAAATTCTTGTAACTGAACGGTGAAGATCAAAAAAAAAGGCTGTCTTACAACCAAGACAGCCTTTTTTATTATCTGCTTAAAACCCGCATCAACTCCTTGGGCTGCACGGTCATTACCGGCATAGGTGACCGGCTTATCATCTGCAGTGCATAATTCCCAAGTATCAGATTTGCTGGTGATGAAACCTGTTCCGTCATAATTACAATCAGGTTAGCATCCACTTTTTTGGCATACTCAATGGTTGAATCTGTAACATTCTTTGTTCGTATACTTTTCAGCAGGAAGTTAATTTCATGTTTTTCGAAAAATTCGCAGGCTTGTTTTGCATAATCAAGCACCTGATTCTGAACATCTTTTACTGTAGTATGATACAAAGCCAATACATGCACTTCTGCATTGAATAATTTTGCCATATTTGCGGCATACGGTACTTTTTGCCGTGATGCCATATTTGCATCAATCGGTACAATGATTCTTTCAAGATTCCGGTCGGCCTTAACTCCTTCACGGAGCGTAATAACCGGGCATTTAGAATACGAAATTATTTTGTAGGCATTGCTGCCAGCCCATAATTCCTCAAATCCTGAAGCCCCGTGGGTACCGACAAACACATAAATAGCTTTGCGCTCATTTGCTTCGGCGGCTACTTCTTTATAAATCCGGCCTTCTCTGATGCGGTATGAAATTGTACCCTGGGTAAGCAATGGTTGATAACGGGTAGCTATTTCTTCGAGAAGTTTGGTTGCTTCATCAACCGGATCGGCATATTTATAAATTGTTTTATGCGTTGATCCCGGGTTAAATACGTGCACCATAGCAATATCTGACTTAAGCTTTTGAGCAATAGTAACAGCATGTTCAAGTGCATTGATTGAGCATTCCGAAAAATCAATTCCAACAACAATATCTTTCATGGCAGGTTATTTTACTGGATTTTTTCATAATAAACATTATCTGGTACAATATAAGCTGTTGAAAACTCAGTAATGATGTTTTGCAAAAAAGCTTCTGCATCCATTCTGGTTCTGAAATTTCCAATCCTTACCTTATAATAAGGTTCATTGAAGGTAAGATATGCTCCCTGATCGGGATAGAGTTCTAAAAACCGGTCACGGCTTCTGTTGGCAAGTACTTTGGCATTATTTCCTGATTCGAAGAAAATCTGTATCCTCCAACCTTCAACAGAAGGCTGTAGCTGATTAATAGCAATGTGTTTCTGAATAAGTGTATCAATGCGGTCATCGCGCATGATTTCTGTTTTACCGGGCTTTTGAGCAAACAGTTGCAACGAAACAAAAACAGTAAACGACAAAACTAAAATTTTACGGATCATAATCAATTTCAACTTATTAATGATTTTGAGAAGGTTGTGAACTCAATACGGGGATTGGGGATTGGTTAACAATTAAACGTGCATTTGGTCCCAATAGTGCATTGGTACCCGATGCATTTTGCTCAGTCATAATTGATATCAGATTGGCGTGTACATTTAATGTATAATCAATAATGGTTTCAGTTGCATTATCTGAATCCATTGAACTATAAACATGATCGATATTATTTTCAGCCAGATATTTAATAGCCAACCGGGCATTGCTTTCAGCTTTCATTCGCAGTGCTTTTAGCTTATCCTCAAGCAATGCAAGTACATGTACCTCAGCTTTAAAAAGTTTTGCAATTTTTGCTGTAAGCACCAATTTTTGAAGCGTTTCAGAAGAACTATCCACGGGCATTACAATCCTGTTAATGCCTGCCCTGGCTTCAGCATCATACTTCACTGTAATTACCGGACACGGGGCATGAATCACAATCCTGTAAGCATTGCTGCCAATCCATAATTTTTCATAACCACTTCCGCCATGTGTTCCTGCAACAATCATATCAGCCTTAATTGCTTTGGCCACAGCCTGAACTTCCTGATGGACCTTTCCTTTGCGAAGTTTATATTTGATTTTCCCCTTTAGTTTACCCCTCTGTTTTTTAATCAGGTCTTCAAGCCTGTTCTTGGCTTCATTTCTTACATCATTTACAGGAGGCGTATACAGCGATTGCTGAACAACCTGATTGTCAACCCAAACAATTGTAAGTTCGGCATTGGCTTTCTGAGCCAGTTTTACAGCATATTTGTATGCCTGTAGCGATCCTTTCGAAAAATCAATTGCAACGAGTATATTTTTCATGGTTTCTCCTTTTAACCGCTAAGATAGGATATTTTTTCAATTTATGTTAATCTTTTCCAATATTTATGTTGGTTTGTTTTTTATTGTCAAAACACACACAAGTAATCTCAGAAACTCTTAATCCGGCTAATTATCCTAAATTTGCCAGATAGTTAAAATACAGGAATGAATCAGAATTTAGATGCAAGCGGAAATTCGCTTTCACAGGTAGAAAAAGAAATTGAAAAAGTCTTACGTCCGTTTGAATTCAGTGATTTTGCCGGTCAGCCGCATGTAGTTGAAAACCTGAGAGTTTTTGTGGCTGCTGCACGTCAGCGGGGTGAAGCGCTTGACCATGTATTGTTGCATGGCCCGCCGGGACTGGGCAAAACCACCTTATCCTATATCATTGCAAATGAATTGGGCGTTGGTATAAAAATGACATCAGGGCCGGTTATGGATAAACCCGGTGATCTGGCCGGACTGCTTACAGGGCTTGAGCCCAATGATGTATTGTTTATAGATGAGATTCACAGGCTTAGCCCGGTTGTTGAAGAATATCTTTATTCGGCGATGGAGGATTTTAAGATTGACATCATGATCGAAACCGGACCAAATGCCAGAAGTGTTCAAATTACCCTCAATCCATTTACGCTTGTTGGAGCAACTACCCGGTCAGGATTGTTAACAGCACCCTTGCGTTCGCGTTTTGGTATTAATGCAAGGCTGGCATATTACTCTGCAGAAATACTTCAGAAAATTATAATGCGATCTTCAAGCATCCTGAAGGTTCAAATTGAATACGACGCTGCCTTTGAAATCGCGCGAAGAAGCCGTGGCACTCCCAGGATTGCAAACCTTTTACTGCGCAGGGTCAGAGATTTTGCTCAGATAAAAGGAACCGGAAATATTGATATGGCAATTGCCCAATATTCACTTGCTGCCCTGAACGTCGACAAACACGGACTCGATGAAATGGATAACCGGATACTCCTGACCATTATCGAAAAATTCGGAGGGGGACCGGTTGGTCTGTCAACCATTGCCACTTCGGTAGGTGAAGATACAGGTACGATTGAGGAAGTGTATGAACCATTTTTAATTCAGGAAGGTTTTATCCACCGTACGCCACGTGGACGCGAGGCTACAGAACTGGCATACAGACACATGGGAAAGGTTCCCCCCACAATTCAGGGAACGCTGTTTTAAAATAAAGACCAAAGAATACCGGCGTTAACCATACCAGTCTGGAATGAATAAAACAGAACTGTCATTATACATTAAAGAAAATGCACTAAATCTTGGATTTTCTACGTGCGGGATTGCGCATGCCACACTGCTTGACCCTGCACTGAATGAACTCAAATCAAGAATCAATTCAGGCTATCATGCTGATATGTACTATCTGGAGAACGAACAGGAAAAGCGATGTGATCCCCGGCTGATCCATGAAAACATAAAATCAGTAATTGCGGTGAGTCTCAATTATTTCACAGGCAAAAAACAGCACAAAGATGCCTTTTACCATATTTCAAAGTATGCTTATGGTGCTGATTATCATAATGTAGTTATTGATTTGCTGAACAAACTGGCTGAAAGGATAAAAACTGTAGTGCAACCCGAAATTATACTCCCGTATTCAGATACGGGTCCGGTAATGGAAAAAGCCTGGGCACACAGAGCAGGCCTGGGAACAATAGGCAAGAATACATTATTAATATCTGAAAAGGGCTCGTTTTACTTTTTGGGAATACTGCTCACCGATCTTGATCTGGCGTATGATGTACCCCGGACGCAAGATTTGTGCATTGATTGTAGCAGATGCGTTGATGCCTGCCCTACCGGTGCTTTGATTACAGCACGAACACTGGATGCCCGGAAGTGCATTGCATACCACACGATTGAAAACAAGGGTGAAATACCTGAAAGCCTGCGAGGCAAATTCCACAATAACATTTTTGGATGTGATATTTGCCAGGATGTATGCCCATGGAACAGGCATCAGCCCATAACACAAATTCCCGACTTTGCGGCTGAAAAACCTGCAACTCAGTTGTTACGGTACGATTGGGAAAACCTTACTACTGATACTTTTTCGAAATTGTTTTTGAACTCCGCTATCAAACGTCGCAAAATTACGGGCATACAAAAAAACATTGCCTTTATCAGCAAGAATAAGCCAGATGCAGAAGCATCACCATTGCATTAAAAAAGAAGGCCGGAATTACCGGCCCTCAATGAGTTAATTACTTAATAATCAGTTTCTGTGTTACTGAACCCCGGTCAGAATCTATCTTTAACAGATAAATTCCCGAGTCAAGGTGTGTCAGATTCAGCCTGCCATTTTCAGGTAACTGATTGGTTTTATAAACGATACCTCCGGTTAGATTATAAACGTTAATATCCTGAATACGTGTTCCGGTAGCTTTACAGTTCACAAACACATTTCCATCGGCTGAGGGGTTAGGATAAACCGTAACAGTAAGTTCGGGAGTGTTTAAAACAATACCTGTATAGTCTGCAACAACTATATAATCAAACTTTGTGGTGGTCATTGTTGAGTCGGGGTATGAAACTTCCAAAACAACATCATGAGTGCCCGGCGTCTCATATTTTATGCTGGGATTCTGTTCCGTAGAGGTTGCGGGAATTCCGTTCTCAAAAGTCCAGATACGGCTGGTAAACAACGGACTGGAAAGATCGGTGAAAGCAACAATCTCACCCTTTTGAATATTCTGAGGAATACCTACAAAATTGGCAATCAACATATTGCCGGCAACGCCAAAGAAATCAAGATACTGTTGCATCAATTCTTTTTTTGTAGAAGGTGAGGTATTGTCAGTTAGTCCTCCGAATTCATGAACCGAACCGATTGTCTTGTAACCGTTCTGTTCACTGGCAACTGCAACCTCATACAAAGGGCTTGAATTGGTCATGATAGAATAGCCGGTATTTTCAGCAGCAATTTTGTCGATATAGTTATTATCGCCTCCGTAGGCAAAGCTCATTCCGGCAGTAAAAGTTGCAGATTTGCCATTAATTGTTGCAAGCGCCCCGCCGTTATCCTTTAATCCTTTCACATTAAACATAGGATGTACCGGAGTCGGATAACTGGTCTGGTCAAAATACCAGGTATCGCCACCTTCCATATAGATACGTCCGCCCTGATTCAGATATACTTTCAGAGACTCTCCTTCGGCAGAGGTAAGAATGTGTTTGTTTGGATAAACACCAAGACAGACGAACAATGAACCAAATTTGCCGGCTTCGGAAGGGAATGTAGTCGTATATTCATAATTTACATTCAACTGTTCGAGGGCAGTTTTCATTTTGTTTCCGGAATTGGCATTTCCATCAAGATCAACAATCAGCACAGGGATCCGTCCGATTACCAGATCAAAGGTAAAAACTCCCGTAATACCGTGTTCACCCGTAAATGAAATGTTCATAGTAGCCACATAACCAGCCGGAACTGTTGGTAAAGCCGAAATTATATAAGTCTTTGAGTTATTCGACAATGGGCTAATATCGCCATAATCCTGATTAACAGTACTTATTATAATGTTGGGATCAGTTGTGGTTAAATCTCCAATAAGTGAAAATGCAGCAGAAGAACCGTTGTTGTTAAGGGTAACTGAAACATCAACAGTTTCACCGGCTTCAAATATGTTGTTATTATTTCCGGCAGGGTCTGTAACAACCACATTGCCAAGAGTCAGTACAGGAGCATGCGCGATACTGGTAAAAACACTGCTCCAGATTTGCGAACCTGATGTTGACACAACTGTAAACTGAATAGCATGTCCATCCGGAACATCGTCAGCTACCTGAACTTCGAAACCATCCGGAATACTGACGATCTGACCTGCGGGGACTAGCCCGTAATTTTCAACCGAATCAGTAACTGTTATATAAGCATCATTTGTTCGTAACCTGACATCGGTATTATCGGCACCTTCAACACCAATGTTCTTCATGCCAATCGTCATTTTGGTCAACTCAGCATAATCGAGCATGCCATTGCCATTGCCCAGAGCTGCATCAGAAACAGTGTTGTTTTCATAAACCAGATAAGGACCACTTGCAGGAATAATGGGAACCTCAGAAAGATAAGGGATATAGTTGTAATTCACCACACTAACAGTCAATGTATCGTTGGGAACCGACAGGGCTGCAAAATCCACAGTGGCTGACCCATTGGTTACGTAAGCCGTTCCAAGGATGACACCATCATTGGATACCGTTACACGGGCACCTGGCACATTGCAGGTCACAACAAAAGAAGTGCTTCCGACAAAAACAGTAGGATTGTGAGAAACGGTCATATTTGCCGGATTATCAGTTCTGACCATCAGTGAAGGATCTCCGAAAATCAGCCAGGTATCAGCCATATTTGCTCCATCGGTACCGTATGACTCAATCATTTTGCTACAACCATTCATTGAAAGGCCGCCAAAAGTCCGTTTAATATTGTTCGAATAAGTTTCGACCAGAATGGCAGTCATTTCATCCTGACCTTCCATAGGTGAGTTCCAGCTTTGGTTGATGGTGGAACCAAGAAAAGCTATAGCACCGGTAGGCTGATTGCTCTGAGATGCTCTGAGCCATGCCTCGGCGAAACAGGTTCCATTTGTAAAATCCCCATTTACACAAGCTACTGACCAGATGAACGGAAGTTTGCCGGCATTGGTGAGTTGGTTTACATTCGAATTGCTGAAACCGGTAGTTCCCCACGAAGTCTGACTTCCATGTCCGGTATAAACGATAATGCCGGTTCCACCGTTAACTTCAGTTGATACCATTGAAGGTGTCGGATTGCCGGCAGCATCATTCCCCCCCTGACTTCCATCAAAAAGTTCAGGATTCCATGTATAGTTGTAAGCTAATAACTTTGTTTGCTGATTGCGGATATGCTGATAATCATACTCATTGTCATCACCTGGGCCCTGATCAGATCCTATTCCAAGGCAAGTTGTATACCAGTCATCAGTTAATAACGACGGATTCTTTTCATAATCAAGTGATCGGGTAACCTGGGTCTGTACCTGAGCTACATTTTCTGCTGAAAATCTACCAACGAATAAATCAATATAGTGATCATTTCCAACAATATAACCATAGGCATTGTCAGAAGGTCCACCAAGGTCGCCACCGCTGTTGGTAGGTATTTGTGGGCCGTCACCAACCAGCAACACAAAAGCGAGTCCATTGTTGTTGTAATAATTTGCAATGTAACTCTTGATTGAAGCTGCTGTAGTTCCGATTGTGGAAACATTAACGAGTTCAGTTGGAATTCCAATAGAATTTTTCCAGTCAACAAGAGGCTGAACGGTGCTCATGTAGTTACCATAAGAAATAACCAGCATTTTGCCAAAATCATTTAATGGAGTGTAGTCGGTTTGGGGAAAATTCAGGAAGAAACGGTTATAAATATTCTGGAATTCCTGATTTACAGCAACCTGTCCGGATGCCCGGTTAAAAGTATTCACACCATTGTTGTTGAGTTTATAAACTTCTACAGTGATGTCAGTGAACACCCGTAACACTTTTGAAACAGGATTGTACTGAAAAGGATAGACGACGATGGTTTGTCCGCGGAAATCGCGCATGATAAAAGGTTCACGCATTCCTGTATTACTTTCAGGAAAAAACCTGTTTGTCTGATATTCACTTCCCCAGATGTACGGAACATTGTCAGGATTGATTTCGCGACTGAAATTTCCTTTCGAGGGTGCAATGGTAATACCTTCGTAATCAATATATTTTGAAGAAACCAATTTAATCTCCATGAGTGCCTGATCCGGAATAATGAGAGAGGCCGTAAGTTTTGGCAAGTCGGGTGCGCCTGCTTTTAAAACCGGAGTTGAATTACCTGCCAGTATGATACTTGCGGGTCCGTTTGGTGTTTGAACGGTTTTTAAACTGTAGCCATCAAGATGAAAGTTTACAACCGATGTTTCAATACTTGAACTAAGCAGGGTGATTTTTGCCGGAATGGGGTCAGGGGATGAAATACCTACCCAGTTATTTGCAAAAACAAAAACTGACATCTGCAGTGCCAGAAGTAGAATGGTAAATTTTTTCATTTTCAGATAAATTGTGTTTGGTTTAATTGTCTGGAATTGTGAACTTTGTAAACGCAACCCCGAAAATTCTCCGGGGTTACGTTTAATTATAGATTACTTGGTCAACAGGATTCGCTTCAGGATTACTGATTTGCCGGTTGTGAACCTGATAAAATAAACTCCTGATGGCTGACCCTCAGCACTAAATATTAGTGTGTGAGTGCCCGGAGCATTTTTTACATTATCGGCCAGTATTTCAATCTCCTGACCCATGGCGTTGAACACTGAAATATTGACAGTGGTCTCATTTTTCAAACCATAAGAAACTGTGAGGTCTTTTTTAAACGGATTCGGGAAAACCTGCATAAACTCAGTAGCTTCTTCAGTCTTAACTCCTGTGATAAGTACGTATATACTGTTTGATGATTCTGACAGGCAACCCTGTGTGCTCGAAACCCTTGCAAAGTATTCACCGGAGACCTCGGGTGTAAACATCTGACCGGTAGCACCTGGAATAGCACCAAATTGACCATACCACTGATTTCCTGTTACAGAACTGGAAACTAATGTACTCCCCTGCAAGCTGATAACAGGTGCAACAGGAATCGGATTAACAGTAACCGTAGTATTTGAAGTGAGGAGAGTTGTTCCGTCATAAACCTCAACGGTAAAATCAGTTGTGGATTCAGGTGTGGCTACCGGAGTAGCGCTTGTGGAATCATTGAGATATTTTCCCGGATGCCATACATAAGTGTAATTGCCGGTTCCGCCAACAGTGAGTGTTCCCAACTGTGAAGAGTTTCCATCACAAATTGCAGGAGGGAATGCTGAGGCAGTAACTGTGAGATTTCCGCCAACGCAACCGATTGTGGCATCCCAGCCAGCCTTGGTTACAACACCATCAGACCTGAATTTGAAAGTGATGGCACCATCAGCATTTGAAGCTGTGAATGATGGCGGGTTGGAATATCCGCAATAATTCCCAATCTGAGGAGCTGATGTATTCACACCATTGTAAACGGTAAGATAATCCCATGTGCAGGAAGTATTTTGCTCAACACTGAAAGAATTGAATGTATATTTAACCTTGGCACCTGAAATACCGGGATAGAATGTCATGATATAATCTTCACTTACACCATAATTTGCTGATTCACCACCTGAATCATAAAATCTTGCATTGCAGGTTGAAGCTGTTGAATTGCCCATCAATACAGAAGCTGTGGCTCCAATGACCACCTGTTTGGCTTCAAGGTATGAATATTGGTTTTGCTGGCCTGCTGTAACATGATAGTTCAGATTAACCGTTGTGAGCGGAGGAGTTATAATATTTGTAATTACATTAAAAACCGCCTGTTCAGTTGTGCCGTATGCAATGGTATTGATGTTAACAGTAGGGGTATTGATAATGAGGTAGGGGCTCGTCCCTCCGGCTACAACCATATTCCCAATGGTATTATACGCATCGGCATGGCCGGTATTGGTGGTATTGACAATGAGATTTGCCGATTCTCCCGGGTCAAGAATTCCGTTTCCATTTCCGGCAGCATCATCAATAACGATATCACTGAAACTGAAAACAGGCGCATTTAATGTCAGATCCTGAAGCGTGGACCAGTTATTTGTTCCGTCGGTCATTTCAAACACCAGGTTTGCTATATGCTGATCAGGTACTGCATTGTGAACCTGAACCTCGAAGGCATTATGGACGGTTAAAACCGCACCTGCCGCAAAAGTAATAATTGTGCATACGGTATCGTTCCCCTGAAGATATAAATCAGTGGGTGCCAACATAGCCAATACATTGGTCGCAGGTTGAACACCAACGTTTTTAAATGTCACATCCAGAAAAACCGTTTCGTTGTAATCAGCAAGACCATTGTTATTCCCCAGAGAATCATTTACTGCTACACTTTGAACTATCAGATATGGACCAGTAGCAGGGGCAAGTGTAATGTTGCCGATATGCGGTTCGCGGTTCTGTTTGGTAACAACAAGGTTTGCCGTTCCAACATTGTTGATGGGATCAAAGTTAAGATTTACAACTCCTGTAGGGCCGGCAAAACCAGTTGCCAGCAATACACCGTTGTTAGAAAGTGCCACA
This sequence comes from uncultured Bacteroidales bacterium, assembly GCA_964550695.1. GTDB lineage: Bacteria > Bacteroidota > Bacteroidia > Bacteroidales > TTA-H9 > CAZKCK01. The sequence continues at coordinate 12,898 of CAZKCK010000004.1, forward strand.
TAGGCATTTTCTTCAGTATTCACGGTAAGTGCATTCATTCCTACTAGCAAGGTACTCTGATAATTGGCCACAACCGGAGATGGTACCGAAAAATAGATTGAAATTGAGGGGTCACCCATCAGGCAGTACATTTCCCAATAATAGGTTTTCATACTTGAATTGGATTGTTCAACAGCCAGATTGCCGCCTACAACCATTTGCCCCTGCGTTACAAACCAGTCGTCCTGTGCTTCACCCTGGTCATGAAACGTAACGTCATATGCACCCAGATGATTTGGATCATAAACCGGGCTGGTAGAAACGGTTTTAAAACCACATCCCCAGTAAAAGTCTTCATCCCAATAACTGTTGTTTGTTCCTCCGATATACCCGAGGGCTCCTTTGTTGGCAGCCCTGAGCACTTCTTCGGCAAAACAGGTGCCGCCAAACATGCTCGACTGGCAACAGTTACCCACCATCAGGCAATACTTGCTTTGGTTTTGCAGGGGAGGAATGTCGCTGATTACAAAACTCGGGTCAGCCCAGCCACTGGGGCTGCAATGTGCAGTGTAATTGGCATACCCAACACCATTTGATACATTGGTGTGAATATTCTGAGCATAGTTTGCTCCGCCCGGTTCAGGTTGCAGGTATGTGTGTGAGAGAAGTCCGTGTGCGGCATTAAAATAATTGCTGGTTCCATAATTAATCTGACCATTGCCATGCAAGGGTCCATAGGTTGCATCAGCTCCGGCAATCATGGTTACTTCATTCAGAAATGAAGGATCCGGCATCAGGTACTGCTCATATTCAAGGGTTTTATCGATCTGTGGTTGTAACTGACTCAAATTGGAGGCTGAAAAACGTCCCCAGTATACTTCCGGAATTTTGTCGCCGGTATATTCGCAATAGTAAAGGTCGGTAATATGTGATCCGGCTGTACCGTTGAAAGCTGGGATTTGGGCCACGTCACCTACAAACAATACAAAACTGGGAGGATAATATCCTGTGGGAGGGGTATTGTAAAGCCCCTGAAGGTAATTTTTAATGGAAGTAGTTGTATTTCCAACATTGGGGTTGTTGGTATAGGCTTCAATAACCTTGAATCCCTTTTTGGTTTTCCAGGCAATAAAAGGCTGCAATGCTGCCTGAAACATAACATCAGAAACAATGACATAGGTTACCGGAGCATCAGTAATAAGTTCGTCAGTAAGTAACGGCTGGTAATTGGTGGTCATCCTGTATGCCTGCTCAAAATAGGGTGAGTATGTTTTCTTTTTCAGGTCAACGGTTTTCGAAACCTGAGCTCCAACAAAGTTTACGACTACATCGATATCTTCATAAACCCTGATTTTACCCTGTACAGGGTTATACTGAATCGGATAAACTTCAAGACGGGCAAGCCTTACAGCCCGCATCTGTCCGATTTTCTCAACTTTTACAAGCTCATCATAAAGCCAGGCATCCTTTGTATAGGCATCCTGATTGAAAGAGAAAGGCATCAATTGCGGGTCATCCTGCTTTGAAACCGGTGGTTGCGCGGGAATAACCGGGTGTTGAATACCAAGTTCAGCCAGGGTATAGTCTTTGAAATTGCCTTTTTTAACAATCACGGAAATGGTGGCGCCAATTGGTATTTCAATAATTCGTTTCATAACCGGAACTTTGGGAAGTCCGGCTTCATTTGAGAATCCGTATCCGGGAATAGCTAATTCATTGAAAGTGCCCGCTGTAGTATTCACTTCGAGGAGGTTAAATGAATGGATCCGGGATTTGATTTCAAGGTTTTCGTAACTGTTTGAAACGACCCCGAAATCGTTTTTAAATGAATTCTGCAACACAACCTGTTGCGCAACTCCTTGTATGGCAATCATTGCTAAAAATATGCATACCAGGTAGGTAAATTTGTTTTTCATTTGATGGGTTATAACTGTTTGGATATTTGGTTTTATTATAATTGAATTACGTAATCAAAGTTGCCTGAGATTCACGGGATTTTAACAAAATGCTACACATTTGCCAGTGGAACGGTAAAACTGAATTCACTTCCGGAACCTTCAACGCTTTTGATTTTGAAATCACCGCCGTTTCGTTCAGCAAACGACTTGCACAAAATCAGACCAAGGCCGGTGCCTTTTTCAAGGTTGGTGCCACGGGTTGAAAAAGGATGACCGTTCTGCATTAACCTGATGAGGTTTTCTTCGGTAATTCCGACCCCATCGTCAGAAACAGAAATTGTTGCAAACCGTTCTGATGCATCGGCTTTCACAATTATTTTGCCTCCTTCCGGCGTAAATTTTATAGAATTTGACACAAGATTCCTGATAATGAGCCCAAGCATATTTCTGTCAGCCAGCACTTCTATTCCGGCATCGATAAAGGAAAGCACCTTGTGATTTTTGTCTTTAATTGCATTTTCGAGCAGAAAGATTGTTTCTTCAACAATGCTGTCGAGGTTGATAATTTCAGGATATGAGTCAATATCTCCCTTCTGGGTTTTTGCCCAAAAAAGCAAATTTTCAAGCAAATCATGGGTGAACCTGACTGATTTTAGCGTTTCCTTTATCAGGTCTTCCCTTTCTTCACGGCTTAAAGCGTCTTCAAGCAAAAGCCGGAGCAGGCTCTGAATATTGCTGAGCGGACCACGCATGTCGTGCCCGATAATAGCAAGCAACTTATCTTTGGTAGCATTTGACTTCTGAAGTTCTTCATTAATGGCCACCAGTTGCTGGTTCAATGAAAACAATTCAGATTTCTGACTTCCGATGGTCAGTTGGTTTTCGATACGGGCAAGTACTTCCTCCTTATTGAAGGGTTTGGTAATATAATCAACGCCGCCTACTTCAAACCCTCTGATTTTTTGGAAGGTATCAGTTAATGCCGTCACAAAAATCACAGGGATATTTTCTGTAAACGGATCACTTTTGAGTTTCTGACATACTTCATAACCATCCATTTGCGGCATCATAATATCGAGAAGTATCAGATCAGGGAAATCAGATCTGATGGCTGCAAGCGCAATTTCACCACTTTTGGCAATAGCTGTCCTGTAATTTCTTTCACGCAGAAAAGCGCCCAAAATCTGCAGGTTTTTCGGGTTGTCATCAACCAGAAGTATGTAGGGATGTTTGCTGGGTTCCATTGGATATTCGGTTGAGCCTATAAAAATAAAATTTTAAAATTTTCAGGTTCTTTGAGAACCGATTGGATAAGAGCAATATTATAAATTACCGGTCATAATAAATTCACCCCAAAATTAATAATATTTTCCGAAAGAAACGGATTGCCCTTTTAAACTAATTTTGGCAAGGAAATGCGAAAATTGGGAATTGAATACACCTGATGCTTATGGGGACAACATAAATCATTAAATATCAATGTAATAATAGAAGATATTTGAATTTTATACAGGCTGGCAACGCATTCATGAATTAAAAAAAGAAGTCATTTTCTTCAACAGATTAACAAAAAACAGAACATATTTCTGATTTAGGAACCCAGGCCGTGAATATTGGACTGATGATAATCATTGCCGGCAAAAAATCCCGGTTTTATTGCATAAAATACCATTCATAACACCAGAACATAATCAATACTTTGATAGGATCCGGGCTCCCAGATTTCCGACCGCTAACGTTCATCACCACAAACTGACGATTCATACTTTAGCTGAATAACTTGGCAGATCTTTTAAGACAATTTATCAAATACCCATTGAAACAAAAATTAACAAAGTATATTTAATTATATATCAAGACTATACACAAATTCTTAATTTGTTGCACTTTATAATATTTTTGTAAACTGCCAATATGTAGAAAGCGAATTCCTGAGTCAAGATTTTTCTGTTATTTTTCAGTTCCCGGTTGTGCAAAAAATGGGCTTCGCGAAATTCTCATTGCAGGAATCAGGGATGCACAGAAACCAATAATGGTTATTGCAGAGAATACCAGTGCAAAGTCAGTCCATTGCATCGCAACAGGGTAGCTTTCAATGGCGAAGGTACTTCCGGTAGTGTTAATCTTTATGAATCCAAAAGTCTGTTGCAACCAGCACACAAAAGCCCCTGTCAACAATCCGGAAACCGCCCCTGTAATGCAAATCATCATTCCTTCAGTCAAAAAAATCCTACGGATAAGCCCGGTATGAGCCCCCATACCAGCCAGAATGGCAATATCCTTTTTTTTCTCGATGATCAGCATCGATAATGCTCCAACAATTGTAAGCGTAGCAATTAACAGAATAAAAGTAAGAATTGTAAAAACAGCCCATTTTTCTGACTTCATAATGTTATATAAAACTTCTTGTTGCTGGTACCTGTTTTTTACTTCAAACCGTTCTTCTGCAACCAATTCTACTTTCTGCTGAATGTATTTAATATCTGAACCTGCTTTGATCAGCACTTCAACTGACGTTATTCTTTTTTGCCCACCTGAAAGTTGCTGCATAAGACGAAGCGGCACAATCACATACCTGAGATCAAACTCCTGCTGTGTTGAGAATACTCCGGCCGCAAAAATTCTTCCTGAACTGAATGCTTCGGCGGGGTTTAGGGAAAACCCGTTTTCCTGATCCGGAAGAAAAATCTCAACAGGGGTTATCGCATCCTGTAAACTCAGCGACAGGTAATATGCGACCCCGGCACCAAACAGACCATAATCCATTAAACTATCTTCGAGTATAAAAACCCCTTCAGTAAGTGCTGTACGCAAGGCAGAATTCTTTATATAATTGCTGCTGACACCTTTCACAACTGCAATCTGCTGATTGTCGTGATATTTAACAAGCGCATTGTCTTCAAGTACCTGTACTACCGTTTCAACTCCGCTTATTTCTTGAATTTTTTCAAGATTTATTGAATCTATACTAAAGAATTTTCCTTTGACGGGTGTGAGTTTTAAATCCGGGTCGAATTTATTGTAAAACGATTTTACGACCCCATCAAAACCATTAAAAACCGACAATACGATAATCAGCGACATGGTCCCAAAAAAAACACCCACAACCGAAATACCAGATATCCAATTGATCAGGTTATGAGATTTTTTTCCAAAAAAATATCTCCGGGCAATGTAAAATGAAAGATTCAAGCGAATTGGCTATTTAATGGCCCTGACAAGCAATCCGGTACCAGTTTTGTGTACCATCCTTACATCCAGATAATTCAGGAACAGCGCAAAAGGGAAAGTTATCAGATAATAAACCGGAAGGAGCACAATCAGCACTTTTGACAAATTCAATAAGAGTATAGGATACTTCATTGAGATTCGCCATGAAATTTTACCGGGAGTTCCGTAAGTATAATCAGCCTCCACTTTAGAGAATCCGGCTTTTATTAACTGCTCTTTAATAGCCTGCATATTGTATCCATCCCTCACATGCTCGCCAATAAAGGAAGCAGAGCCGTCATTTTCGTGGTCATGGTCATGCACATCTGAACCACCCTGATCAGAAGGCGTGGATATCAGCAACATACCACCGGCTTTCAGCGATTTATAAAAATTCTGAAAAACTTTATCGTCTTCAAGAATATGTTCCATCACATCAACTGAAACAATCAGATCGTAGGCCGAAGGATGCTGAAACTGAACAAGATCGGCAAACCCAAAATAGGCATTGCTGAGGTGCGCTTTTTTAAAGAACGATTTGCAATCAGCAATCTGTTCTTCTTTCACATCAACGCCGTGCACATTCCAGTTTTTATTGTGCGATGCCATCCAGTATGAATATTGCCCAAACCCCATGCCTGCATCAAGTATCTGAGTTGGCCCCGAATGCAGATGGCCCCATTGTTTCAAAGCTTTTTTAACATGCCAGGTACGGAGAAGTAACAAATCGAGCATCCGGTAAAATATTTTACGTAATACCGGTGCCTGATTAAAGAATTTGCCAAGCATTGACTTGATTGGATCGTAATGCATATGTATTATTGTTTCAGCAGGTTATCAATTTTTTCGAGGTAATCCAGCGTATCATCAATAAAAAACTGGAGATCAGGAATGATTCTTACCTGATTATGAATTCGTTTTCCAAGCAAAAACCTCAGTTCGCGACTATGTTTATCCAATGATTTCAGCACAGATTCCTTATTATCAGTAGCAAAAATACTGACATTAACACGCGCCAGCGAAAGGTCGGGTGTAACGTTTACCCGCGTCACAGTAATCATTGCGCCCGGAAAAAGCTGGGCGGATTGTTGAAGCAGTTCGCCCATTTCCTTCTGGATCAGGCGGCTAATTTTATTCTGTCTGGTAGATTCCATACTGCAAAAGTAGTTTAAAAATTCCCACAGCCCCAAGTCTGCCATTAAGATTAAAAGTGTAAATTTGCCCAATTAAAACCCGGCTATGTACGCTTACCTGGAAGGCAATTTATCTGAAATAAATCCAGCCTACGCCGTGATTGATTGTCAGGGAGTTGGTTATATGGTGCATATTTCGCTCAACACATTCACCCGCATTAAGGATTCAAAGCGGGTAAAGCTGTTTACCCATCTCTCAGTGCGTGAAGATGCGCATTTGCTGTATGGTTTTGCTGATGATGAAGAGCGGAGGCTGTTCCGCAATCTGATAACTGTTTCAGGTGTGGGGGCAAATACTGCCAGAGTCATACTTTCATCTGTCGGAACGCGTGAAGTTGTTCAGGCTATAATATCGGGTAATGAGAATGTACTCAAAAAAATTAAGGGAATAGGAGCCAAAACTGCCCAGCGTATCATTATCGACCTGCGTGATAAAATCAACAAAGACGGTGCTTTACCCGAATCTTTTGCATTTTCATACAATAGGCCGCGTGAAGAAGCGTTATCCGGATTGGTGATTCTTGGGTTTAACAAGGCTGCCTCAGAAAAAGCCCTCGATAAAATCATCGAAAAAGGTGATGCGGAAATTACAGTGGAACGCCTCATCAAGGAAGCTCTTAAAATCTTGTAATTACATAAAAATCAGGATACTGTTGAAAAACTCAACCATAAAAGTTTTTAGCCTTACTATTGTAGTAATCGGTTTGCTAAGTGCCGGAACTTTACCCTATTTGCTGTTTGCCAACAATTCATATAGAACAAACAGTGCATTTTATGTTTCTCCCCCTGACACGATCAAGGATTTACGCTACCCGTTTAAAGACAGGGCAAATCAGGAAATTGATCCCCCGGCACACAGCGGATTATACATGAAAGATCCTTCGAACCTGAAGCAGGAAGTGACCTTTAACCCGATAACCAATCAATATGAAGTGACTGGCAAGATGGGTACATTGGATTACCGTTCACCACAATATTATGATTTTAAGGAATTTCAGCAATATGATGCGAACCGTTCGCTGCGTAACTACTGGCGTGAGAAAGCCAAAACATCAAAAGGCGGAAGGGGCGATGGAATTATTCCTGCAATTTATATAGGCGGGAAAGCATTTGACAAGATTTTCGGGGGAAGCACCATCGACATCAGACCCAGCGGGTCAGCCGAACTGATTTTTGGCGTACTTGGAAACAGCCGTGATGACCCAAGTTTAAATGTAAATCAACGCAGCACAATCAATTTCGATTTCCAGGAAAAAATACAGATGAACGTCATTGCCAAGATTGGCGATAAAATTGAATTCAAAGCCAATTACAATACCGAATCATCCTTTGATTTTGAAAACAAGCTTCAGCTTAAATATGAAGGCAAGGAAGACGAAATTATTAAATTAATAGAAGTCGGAAATGTAACCCTTCCGTTAAATTCAACGCTGATTCAGGGCAGCCAGAGCCTTTTTGGCGTAAAGACAAAACTTCAGTTTGGCCGCACTACGGTTACAGCGGTGTATTCACAACAGGAAAGCGAATCAAAAAACATTTCAGTTCAGGGCGGTGCGCAAACAAGTACTTTCTCTATTGCAGCCGACCAGTATGAAGACAACAAGCACTTCTTCCTCGGACAGTATTTCCGCGACCAATACAGCAGTGCACTTTCCGAATTACCACTCATACTGTCAAATGTAAATATTACCAAAATTGAAGTCTGGGCAACAAATATCGGGGCTGCAGTAACTGATAACCGCAACATTGTGGCATTTCAGGATCTTGGCGAAAACAACCCATACAACAAGCAACTGATAAATATGCCCGGACGCCCGCCATATACTGACGATGACAACAATTCACTTTTTTTAACCATCGACAAAAACAGTATCAGAGACATCACAACGGTTTCTGAATATCTTAAAAGTAACGGATTTACTGCCGGTATTGATTTTGAAAAAGTAGAAAGTGCCCGCAAATTATCTCCTTCAGAATACACTTTTAACAGTAAACTCGGCTTCATTTCGGTAAACAGCACACTCAATCCGGATCAGACACTTGCCGTAGCGTTTCAATACACTGTTGTGGGTGATACCGCAGTTTATCAGGTCGGAGAATTCTCGGACGGTGGTATAAGTTCCCCGAAAAGTCTGTCAGTAAAGCTTTTAAAAAGCACCACACTCAACACACGTATTCCATTGTGGAACCTGATGATGAAAAACGTATACGCACTCGGCGCATATCAGGTAAATAAGCTTGATTTTATTCTCAATGTATTGTTTTCAGGCAATTCAAATGGTGTTCCGACCGGCTATCTGACTGAAGGATCTATTGCAGGCATCCCGCTGATCAGGGTCCTGGGACTCGACAGCCTCGATCCGCAAATGAATGAACCGCCTGATGGAATATTCGACTTTATTGACAATGCCGGCACCCAGGGAGGAACCATCAATGCCACCAACGGGCGCGTCTTTTTCCCGGTGCTGGAGCCCTTTGGAAAAGATCTGCGTATTGCGATAAACAACGAACAACTTGCCGACAGATATTGCTATGACTCACTTTACACCCTAACAAAAGTTGGTGCACAGCAATACCCTGAAAAAAACAAATTTGTGCTCGATGGTTTTTACAAATCTTCTGTTGGAAGCGAAATCTCGTTAAATGCACTAAACGTCCCTCAGGGTTCTGTGAAGGTTACCCATGGTGGCATTCCTCTGACCGAGAATGTTGACTATACCGTAGACTATACGCTTGGGCGTGTAAAAATTATTAATGAAGCACTGATAAGTTCCGGCACGCCCATCAACGTTTCGCTTGAAAGCAACTCAATGTTCAGCATTCAGAGCAAGACTTATGCCGGCGTACATGTTGATTATCAGGCAAGTAAAAACCTATTACTGGGTTCTACATTTATAAACCTGAGTGAGCGGCCATTAACCCAGAAAACCATTCTGGGTGATGATCCCATTTCAAACACACTGTGGGGATTCAATATGGCTTACCAGGAAGAATCGCTGCTTATAACCAAACTCATCGATAAATTGCCATTTATCCAAACCAATGTACCTTCAAAAGTGGCATTTACCGGAGAATTTGCACAGTTTATCCCCGGCCATTCTAGTGCAATAGGCACTTCCGGAACCTCCTATGTTGATGATTTTGAAGCAGCCAAATCAACCATCGATCTTAAGCAGCCATCCAACTGGTTTATTGCAAGCACACCGCAGGGGCAAACCTCACGCGATATGTTCCCCGAAGGCGCTGTTGGAACAGGTCTGGCCTATGGTTATAACCGTTCGAAGATGAGTTGGTACATGATTGATCCGCTTTTTTATGACAGAAACGGAAATCTAAGACCAAAAAACATTGACAAAGAAGAACTTTCGCGGAACCAAACCAGGCAGGTACTTGAAAATGAAGTCTTCCCCGCCAAGGAAATTCCAAATGGTGTCCCTACCAATATTCCCGTGTTAAATATTGATTTTTATCCTGAAGAAAGAGGGTCCTATAATTATGATGTGAACGGGCAGGCCGGGATTTCGAAAGGGCTCAATGCCAACGGCAACCTTGAAGACCCGGCTTCACGCTGGGGAGGCATGATGCGCAAGATTGAATCAACAGATTTTGAAGCAACCAATGTTGAATACATTGAATTCTGGATGATGGATCCTTTTGCCACAAACGACAACAATCCCGGCGGACAGATTTACTTCAACCTGGGCGATATTTCTGAAGATATCCTGCGTGACGGAAAGAAAAGTTTTGAAAACGGGCTTCCTGTTTCTGATGTCATTACCGATGTTGATACAACCATCTGGGGACGCGTGCCAAATCTGCAATCGCTGGTGAATGCATTCGACAACAATACCGGTTCAAGGCCTTTTCAGGATGTTGGGTATGACGGATTAAGGAATCTTGACGAACAATCCTTTTTTAATGATACCTATCTCCAGAAAATAATAGAGAAATACGGTGCGGGATCGCAGGCCTATATCAATGCCGCCAATGACCCATCGGCTGACGATTTTCATTATTTCAGAGGAACTGATTACGACAACGATGATGTGTATAAATCAGTGAATGAACGTTATAAAAAATATCAGGGACCTGACGGAAACTCACCCGCAGCAGAGCAGAGTAACGAAACCTACCAGACACTGGCAACCACGCTGCCGAACATTGAAGACATTAATTACGACAATACACTGTGGGAAGATGAAAGATATTTCCAGTATAAAATTGATCTGAAACCTGATAAAATGAATATCGGCGATAATTATATTGCCGATATATTCGAAGCCAGCGGCATTCCGCTCGAAAACGGAGTATTGGGTTCAGTTAAATGGTATCAGTTTAAAATCCCCATTTCTGATCCGCAGAAAATTGTAGGAGATATTCAGGATTTTAAATCCATCAGGTTTTTAAGGATGTTTTACAAAGGGTTCAACAAAACATTTGTCACCCGTTTTGCCACCTTTGAACTTGTGCGTGGCGACTGGCGCCGTTATAAATATGATCTGCTTTCGGCCGGAGAATACATTCCGAATGATGAACAAAGTTCAACAAAATTCGAAATTTCAACCGTGAATGTTGAAGAAAACGGTAGCAAGGCGCCGGTTCCATATGCAATTCCTCCGGGTATTGAGCGCGAAATAAACTATGGAACAACTAATTACACTAGGCTGAATGAACAGGCAATGGTACTGCGGGTTAAAAACCTGGAAGACGGTGATGCACGGGCTGCTTACAAAACCACAGGCTTTGACTTCAGAAGATACAAGCGGATGAAAATGTTTGTGCATGCTGAAGATCTTGATCCTGCGAACAAAAATGACTATGGTGATCTCACTGTTTTTATTCGCCTGGGCTCTGATTTTACACAAAACTATTATGAGTATGAAATACCGCTCACCTTTACACCCTGGGGAACTTCAAAAACAGATCTATACGGCATATGGCCTGAAGCAAATAACTTTGACGTTGATCTGGAATACCTGGTAAGCATAAAAGAACAAAGGAATATCAATCTGCGTGAAGGCCAGATACTTTCGTTATCTACCCCGTACATAACATTTGATGGGAAGAACAAAATTACCATTGTTGGAACGCCCAGCCTCAGCGACGTGAAAGCTGTAATGATCGGGGTACGTAACCCCAAACGCATTTCCATATCACAAAATGATGATGGCCTGTCAAAAAGCACTGAAATCTGGGTGAATGAACTCCGGCTAACCGATTTTGATGATAAATCAGGTTGGGCTGCTACCGGAAGACTTACAGCAAACCTCGCCGATCTTGGCAATATTGCATTTTCGATGTCGCACAGTACCCCTGGTTTCGGCAGCATTGAAAAGAAAATAAATGAACGGCAGAAAGAAGCAATTACATCTTTTGATTTTGCAACAAACCTACAGTTGGGTAAGTTTTTCCCGGAAAAGACAGGCATCAGAATTCCAATGCATTATGATTTTTCGCAGTCAGTTAAAAATCCTGAATACAACCCCCTCGATCCCGATGTAAAAATGAATGATGATCTGGATACGTATAAACTTCAGACTGAGAAGGATTCAATCAAGCAACTTACACAGGATTTCACACAACGCAAAAACATTAATTTTATGAATGTGCGGAAAGACCGGGTGGGAGCTACAAAAACGCCCATGCCCTGGGATATTGAGAATTTCGACTTTACCTATGCCTACAGTGAAACCCAGATACGAAACATTGATCTGGAGTATGACAATAAATATACCTATCGTGGTGGCATCGGCTATAACTACATGGGGCAGCCAAAAAACTTCAAACCACTTTCATCCGTTTCATTTATCAGTAAAAGCAAAGCATTACAACTGATACGTGATTTTAACATCAGCCTGTTGCCAAAAATGTTCAGCTTCAGAATGGACCTAAACCGCGATTATAATGAACGTAAGCTGCGTAACAAAAGCAAAGCACTGATCATCATTGAACCATCCTACATCAAATCATTTGTCTGGACAAGGATGTACGATTACAAACACGATATTACACAAGGCCTTAAATTTGAATACAATGCCAATGCCAGTGCTTTTATTGATGAACTCCCGGGAAGTATCGACAAGGCTGATTATGGCTATACCGTTGAACAAAAACGCCAGAAAGTTAATGAAGAAATTCTTGGTTTTGGCACCATGAACCGCTACAACCAGATATTCAAACTGAACTATACCATTCCGATAAACAAAATCCCCATCTTTAACTGGGTGAATGCTACTGCTGCCTATCAGGGCAACTATAGCTGGTCAGCTACACCCAGGTCAATTCAGTCGGTGATGGGCAATACCATCGAGAATGGCCGGCAGATTCAGCTCAATGGAAATCTGAAAATGTCGACACTATATAATAATGTACCGTATCTTAAAAAGGTTCTTGCCGGCAATCCAAAAAACAAACGGGGTGGGCCGGGTGGACCCAGGGATCCCAAGAAACCAGGCCTTAAACCTGATCTTGCTCCTAAAAAACCAGCAGACTCCCTCAATGTTAAACCCAAAGTCAACTATTTTAAAATAGCAGGCGAAACAGCTATACGTCTTATATTCAGCCTTAAAGACGCTTCTTTATCGTATACCCAGACCGACGGTACGCTGTTACCCGGATTCAAACCTTCACCGGGCATTTTAGGCAATAACGCTATCGGTGCTCCTGGCTTTGGTTTTATTACAGGAAGTCAGACTGATATCAGGACCAATGCAGCATTAAACGGATGGCTTACCGATGACACCATGTTCAACTCAGCCTATGCCACCAAGTTCACAAACAATCTGACAATGCGTGCTACAATTGAACCATTCGCTGATTTAAGGATTGAGCTTACCGGAAACCGAACATATGCAGAAGACCATACTGAATATTTCAAGGTTGAAAACGGAATGGTAAACAAATTTACTCCGCTTGACCGTGGAAGTTTCAGCATCTCTATCATCTCAATCGGCACGTCATTCAAAGGAACTGATGCTGATAATAATTCCGAGACCTATGATAATTTAAAAGCCTACCGTAAGGAAATTGCTGACCGACTGGCCAAGCAGAATCCATCATGGGATGGTAACCTGGTGGATTCAACCGGTTTCCCATCAGGTTATAGCCCAACTTCACAAGAAGTTTTGCATTATTCATTTCTGGCAGCTTATACCGGCAAAACAGCTGCTACCATAAAACTAAATCCTTTCCCGGCCATTCCGATGCCCAACTGGCGTCTGACCTATAAGGGATTAAGCAATATAGAGTTGATTAAACAATATTTCAGGGATGTAACCATTTCACATGCCTACCGGTCAACCTACAACGTGGGGAACTTTGTTACCAATGTTTTATACCGTGATGATTTGGGCTTTCCATCGGCTATGGATGGAGCAAACAATTTCATTTCGAAATTCCAGATAAGCCAGATTGCTATTACTGAGCAGTTTGCTCCCTTGTTTGGCCTTGATCTCACATGGAAAAACAATATTTTGTCGAAGTTTGAAATCAAAAAATCGCGTAATCTTTCAGTCAGTTTCACTGGTAACCAATTGACTGAAATCCTTTCTGACGAAATCGTAATGGGTGTTGGTTACAGGTTTAAGGACGTTGAAATTGGTTTTCTGTCATCAGGCGGAGGTGCTGCTAAGAAATATAAAAGCGATCTGAACCTTAAGGCTGATGTGTCAGTCAAAACAAATAAGACTGTTTTGCGGCGGATATCAGAAGGAATCAATCAGATTTCAGCCGGGCAGAAAGTTATTACAATTAATACTTCGGCTGATTATCAGATGAATGACAAAGTAACTCTGCGGCTATTTTTTGATAAAATACTGACCAATCCATTTGTTTCAAATCAATATGCGTCATCAACAACCAGCGGGGGCATAAGCCTCAGGTTTACTTTATCACAATAATGAAGATTGCTAAAAATGATTCAAACAAATATCCGGTAAAAATTATATTTTTGTAATTCATTCACCAAATTCAAAAACCATTAAAAATGAAGATTTTAGATAACCTGAAGTACACACATGATCATGAATGGATCAAGATTGAAGGCAACGAAGCTTACATTGGCGTAACGGATTTTGCGCAAAGCCAGTTAGGCGACATTGTTTTTGTTGAGGTTGAAACCGTTGGCGAAACCCTTGACAAAGGCGAAAGTTTTGGTTCAATTGAAGCTGTAAAAACAGTTGAAGATATGTACATGCCGGTTTCAGGAGAAATTCTTGAGTTTAATGATGACCTGACTACTTCACCTGACCTCATTAACAAAGACCCATTTGAAAAAGGCTGGGTTATCAAAGTAAAGATTTCTAACCCTTCGGAAATCAACGATCTGCTTGATGCTGCTGCGTATCAGGCTCTGGTTGATTCGCTGTAGAGACATTGGCCTTTGGATTGCCTTAAGCATAAGTTAAAGTCTCTTTTAAGCGGGTCATGGCCATCGGTTGTTTGGGTTATTGTTATTTTGATTTTAACTGGAATACCAGGTGGAATAATCCCTGCTGTTCCCAGGTTTCTTAACCTTTTTCAACCCGATAAGCTCGTACACATTTTTATTTTCGCTGTTTATGTTTTTTTTCTGACGGCGGCCCTTTCCCAACGGGAACGAAAATCGTTCATACATAACAACGCACGTGAGATTGCAGTTTTTACAGGGATTATACTGTCTGGCTTAACCGAGCTTATGCAGGTATACATCATCTGGGGCCGAAGTGGAAATGTGTATGACTTTATTGCTGATGCCATTGGATGCCTTGCCGGCATATGGGTTACAGGCAAGCTTTTAGAAAAAATTGAAAGTAAAAATTGATTTGTGAAAAAATATTTTGTAATTTAGCGCGTTCATTTCAGAATGGATTAATTCTTAAAAATCAGCATACCATGGTTGAAAAAAAATCAGCGAAAGCCGATCTTGAGAGCAAAAAAGGGCTCTTCGTCCAAATCGGGCTAATCATAGCACTCGGATTGTGCTTATGGGGTTTTGAGTACAAAACCTATGAAAAAAAGGAATTTGAAACTATGACCCGTGCTGCGGTCGAAACAACTGAAGAAACTGTTCAGGTTACCAAACAGGAAACCCCTCCGCCAGCAGCCCTCCCACCTCCACAGGTTACAGTACTGAACATTGTTGAAAACGATGTACAGATTGAGAATGATATCGAAATCAACTCTGAAGCTGATGATAAAACCGAAGTTCAGGAATATGTACCTGTTCAGAGAGCAAAAGAAGAAGAAGTTGTTGAA
The DNA here is from genome assembly GCA_964550695.1 of uncultured Bacteroidales bacterium. Taxonomy (GTDB): domain Bacteria; phylum Bacteroidota; class Bacteroidia; order Bacteroidales; family TTA-H9; genus CAZKCK01. The sequence continues at coordinate 28,412 of CAZKCK010000004.1, forward strand.
GCTGAAGTTTTTACAGTTGTAGAATCTATGCCTGATTTTCCGGGTGGAGATGCAGCCCGTATGAAATTTCTGGTCGAAAACATCAAATATCCCCAGATGGCCCGCGAAAGCAGCATTCAGGGTACAGTTTACGTAACGTTTGTTGTAGAACCAAGCGGAGCTGTTACTGGCGTAAAAGTTCTCAGGGGTATTGGCGGCGGTTGCGATGAAGAAGCCATGCGTGTTGTAAAGGCCATGCCAAAATGGAAACCCGGCCAGCAACGCGGCAAACCGGTCAGGGTACAGTTCAATATGCCAATCAAATTCACATTGCAATAAACACTCTTTTTACGATATATAAAAGCTGGCAGAAATGTCAGCTTTTTTTATGCTTTCATGTTTCCTGAAACTATTGTTGGTAACTTTTAGATTATCTTTATTTATCAACAATCTGACATCAGCCCCGTTGTTTTACCTAATTTTATCCACCGCGTTTTTCTCCGGTTCTACCCTGAATATCAGATACTATGTCAGAATTTACCCATTTACACGTACATACGCAGTTTTCCATTCTCGATGGTGCTGCCAAAATAAAAACCCTTGTTAAACATGCCAAAGATATTGGAATGGATTCACTTGCAATTACTGACCATGGCAATATGTACGGGGTACTTCACTTTGTAAAGGCTGCAAAGGAAGCTAACATTAAACCGATTATCGGTTGTGAAACGTATGTGGCATCGGGCAGTCGCTTTGATAAAAATAATCGCGGCTTTCATCTCATCCTGTTAGCGAAAAATCTGGTGGGTTACCATAATCTATCCATTCTCAGCACATTGGGATTCAAAGAAGGATACTATTACAATGCACGCATTGATAAGGAGCTCCTGCGTAAGTATCACGAAGGGCTAATCGCCTCTTCAGCCTGTCTGGGCGGAGAAATCCCCAAAGCCATTATGCAGCATGGCATGCAAAAAGCCGAAGAAGTATTGCAGGAATATCTTGATATTTTTGGTGACGACTTTTATCTGGAGCTTATGCGCCATGGTATTGCAGAACAGGAAACTGTCAATAAAGCTCTGCTGGAACTTGCCGCCAAATACAACGTTAAGGTCATTGCCACCAACGACGTGCATTTTGTGAAAGCCGATAATTATGAAGCGCACCAAATATTGATTTGTCTGAATACCGACACAAAACTTGATGAAGTAGATGGCCTTGCATATACCGGGAATGAATATCTGAAATCTGCATCTGACATGACAGAATTGTTTAAGGATATTCCGGAAGCTATACTGAATACGCGCGAAATTGTTAATAAGATTGAAGAATACTCTCTTGAGCATCCCATCCTCCTCCCCACTTTTCCTCTGCCAGATGGTTTTACTGATGAAAACGAGTACCTGCGCCATCTTACCTATAAAGGTGCTAAAACACGGTACCCTGACCTTACTGACGATATTACTGACAGGCTGGATTTTGAGCTGAGTGTCATCCGGAAAATGGGATTTCCCGGCTATTTTCTAGTGGTTCAGGATTTTATAAATGCTGCCAGGCAAATGGGTGTTACAGTCGGGCCCGGGCGCGGATCTGCCGCCGGATCTGCAGTGGCTTTCTGCACGGGAATTACAAATATAGACCCAATAAAATACAAACTCCTTTTTGAGCGGTTTTTGAATCCTGAACGCGTGAGTATGCCTGATATTGATGTAGATTTTGATGATGAAGGCCGCGAAAGGGTATTGAATTATGTGATTGAAAAATATGGTGAAGACCATGTGGCGCAAATTGTTACTTTTGGTACAATGGCCGCCAAATCTGCCATCCGCGATGTTGCGCGCGTACTGAAACTTCCGCTTCCGGAAGCTGACAAACTTGCCAAACTGGTGCCGGAAAAAGCGGGTACTTCGCTCGAGGATGCCTTTAAGGAGGTTCCGGAATTGCAGGAAGCTCGTACCAAAGGACATGAACTGGTAAGAAAGACACTGACTTTTGCCGAAATTCTTGAAGGTTCCTCACGACACACGGGTACGCATGCCTGCGGGGTCATCATTGGTCCCGATGATCTGAAAAAACACATTCCGCTCGCGATACAGAAAGATTCAAAACTCATGGTTACCCAGTATGACGGCAAACTTGTTGAATCGGTGGGTATGCTTAAAATGGACTTCCTTGGTTTGAAAACACTTACCATCATCAGGGAAGCCTTAAGCAATGTGAAGAAAAAAAACGGACAAAACATCAACATCGACGACATTCCACTTGATGATATGCCTACCTATGAACTGTATCAGAAGGGTGAAACCATTGGTACTTTTCAGTTTGAATCGGAAGGTATGCGGCAGTACCTGCGTGAACTAAAGCCAACAACCCTTGAAGACCTGTTTGCAATGAATGCCTTGTACCGTCCAGGCCCCATGCAGTATATACCATTGTACATCAACCGTAAACATGGACGTGAACCAGTAGAATACCCGCATGAAATGTTGCAGGAAATCCTTGAATCAACCCAGGGAATCATGGTTTATCAGGAACAGATTATGCAGGCTGCCCAAATCATGGGTGGATTTACACTTGGCAGAGCCGATATTTTACGCAGGGCAATGGGTAAAAAGAACAAGGAGGAAATGGAAAAGCAAAAAGCCGATTTCATTGATGGTGCGTTGCTAAAAGGGGTTACAAAAGTAAATGCCACAGAAGTGTTCGAGACCATGGAAAAATTTGCCGACTATGGATTCAACCGTTCCCATTCAGCAGCTTATTCAGTGGTAGCCTATCAGACCGGATACCTGAAAGCCAATTATCCGGCTGAGTATATGGCGGCTGTTCTGACACATAACCTGGGCGAAATAAAAAAACTTACTTTCTTTATCGATGAATGCCAGCGACTGGGCATAGCAGTTCTGGGACCGGATATCAATGAAAGCGATTTAAACTTCTTTGTAAATAAAAAAGGTGAAATCAGGTTTGGGATGGCCGCTATTAAAGGAGTGGGTGAAAATGCTGTAAAACATATTATAGAAGAACGCGAAGCCAACGGGCCTTATGCCTCCCTGATGGACTTCCTTACAAGGGTAAACCTGCGTACCGTAAACCGCAAATGCCTCGAAGCACTTGCCTGTGCTGGTGCACTTGATTGTTTTGAAAACACACACAGGGCTCAGTATTTTTATCAGGAACGGCCGGAAGATTCCACTTTCCTTGAAAGAATCATCAAACATGCCAATATCTTTCAGGATAAAAAAAACAATTCGCAGGTCTCATTATTTGGCGATGTTGAAGAATACAGATTGCCTGATATTGAGATGCCTGCATGCCCCATCTGGTCAAATATTGAACGGCTCAGGAGGGAAAAGGAAGTTACAGGGTTTTATATCTCAGGGCACCCGTTGAACGAGTATAAAACAGAGATTGATAATTTTGTGACGATAGCCATAGGGGAATTCAAAGATGATCTTAAACCATTTAAAGACAAGGAGTTCTACTTTGCTGGCATGATTTCGAATGCCAAACACAAAACTACTGCCAACAACAAACCCTTTGGCTCATTCACCATCGAAGACCTGAATGATTCGACCAATCTGGCTGTTTTTTCGGAGGATTACCTGAAAAACAAACACCTGATGGTTGATGAACGCAGCCTGCTGATTAAAGCCAGGGTAAGCCCACGCTACAATTCGGCAGATACACTCGAACTTAAAATTACCGGAATGTGGTTGCTTTCGGAGGTTCTCGAAAAGTTTACCAATGAAATCTTCCTGATGGTCATCCTGACTGAAGTAAATGAAAATCTTATCGGCAAACTCGAAGCGCTGATAAATGCCCATCCCGGCCCATGCAGGGTTAAATTCCAGATATTTGATATCGCTGACAAACTGAGTATCAACCTGAATCCAAAGAAAACCAGCGTAAATGCGCCTGAATTTTTACGGGCAGTACGCAAGTTTGAAAACGTTAAATTTAAAATCACGAAGAAAGTCTTTTAAAGAATTATAGTTTTTTGCTCCCGCTGGAAAGTATTTTACTAATTTTGACGGCAGCATACATTAAAAAAGAAATTATCATGGCGCTTACATTCACGGATCAGAATTTTGAAGAAATGGTTTTAAAATCGGACAAACCGGTTATTGTTGACTTTTGGGCAGAATGGTGTGGCCCCTGCCGTATGGTCGGTCCAATCATCAGCGAAATGGCCGGTGAATATGAAGGAAAAGCATTGATCGGCAAAGTTGACGTTGACAACAATCCAAATGTTGCAGCTCAGTTCAGAGTCAGAAACATCCCTACCATACTGTTTTTTAAAAACGGTGAAATCGTCGACAAACAGGTAGGAGCAGTACCTAAAAATGTGCTGGTTTCAAAACTCGAGCAACTTCTCTGATTTTCGAAAAAATCTTTTCGACGGCCCTTCCTCTGTGAGATGAGGATGGGCTGTCTTGTTATTTAATGTATTAGATATGCCTGTTACTATCGATCAAAACCGCATTCAACCCCTGACCAGTCTCGAATTTTTTGCCCGGCAGGTTGTTGAAGGTTTTATTACCGGATTACACAAAAGCCCTTACCACGGGTTTTCTGTTGAGTTTGCCGAACACAGGCTTTACAATCCCGGCGAATCAACCCGCAACATCGACTGGAAACTTTATGGCCGCACTGATAAACTGTTTGTTAAACGGTATGAGGAAGAAACCAACCTGCGTTGCCAACTGATTATCGATAATTCAGCTTCGATGCACTTTCCGCTTCGCGACAAGGTTTCGATTGATCAGCCAAGCAAGCTTCTGTTTTCGGTTTATGCTGCTGCTGTTCTCATGTATATGTTTAAAAAACAACGAGATGCTGTGGGATTGTCGGTATTTTCTGACAAAATTGATCTATCGTCTCAGGCCCGCTCCAATGCAGTGCATATCCAACATTTATTCGGGCAGTTACAGGGTCTGGTGGAATCAAAAAAATCTGATACCAAACAAACCACCTCAGCAGCCGAATCAATCCATTATATTGCCGATACCATACATAAACGCTCATTGGTGGTTATTTTCAGCGATATGTTCGATTCATCAGCCGATCCTTCTGAGTTGTTCAATGCCTTGCAACACCTCCGCCACAACAAACATGAAGTCATTCTGTTTCATACTGTTGACAAAGCCCTTGAGCTTGATTTTGCTTTCGATAACCGGCCTTACCGCTTTATTGATGTTGAAACCGGCGAAGAAATAAAAGTAAATGCCGCTGAAATCAGGGAACATTATCTGAAAGGTGTTTCGGAATTTATTGCTGAACTTAAACTCCGCTGCGGGCAATACCATATTGATTTTGTGGAAGCCGACATTAACGGGGGCTTCGAACAGATTTTGCTTCCATACCTCGTGAAGCGGGGAAAATTGTACTAAGCTGACTCCTGAAAATCTGTCATTCTTTTTCAAATCTCAATAAAGTTGATCTACCCACGGAATTTTGAACAAAAAACCGGCTTCGACGAAATACGAAGACTTACTTCCAACGAATGCAGCGGACCTATAGGCCGGAGGTTTGTGGAGAAAATGGAATTTACATCTGATTACGAACTTGTTGTAAAACTTCTTTCACAAACCGCTGAAATGCGTAACATCCTGATTGATGAGGTTTCTTTCCCTTCACAGGATTATTATGACCTGACTCCTGAACTGCACCGCATCAGGCCAGAAGGAACATTTATTGAAGCCGAGTTGTTGCCCGAACTTCGCCTCTCGCTCCTGACCATCTCTCAGCTTATTGCATTCTTTACAGGGCGCGACGACGGCAAATATCCCGTACTGTGTAAACTCACCGAACCCGTTTCCATCGATCCGGGAATCGTAAAAGAGCTTAACCGCATCCTGAATGAACGCGGAATGATAGCCGATAATGCTTCTCCCAAACTGGCAGAAATCCGCAAGGATATCATCCGGAAAACATTTCAGGCCCAGCGTAAACTAAATGAAATGCTGGCATTTGCCAAAAAATCGGGCTGGACTGCCGAAGATACAGAGCCGGGCATTCGCAACGGGCGCCTCGTTATTCCGGTCTCGGCAGGCAATAAACGCAGGATACGCGGATTTATACATGATGAATCGGCCACGGGCCAGACAGCTTATGTGGAACCAGAAGAAGTTTTTGAGATTAACAACGACATCAGGGAACTCGAAAACGATGAGCGCCGGGAGATTGTGCGTATCCTGATTGTGTTTACTGCTTTTCTCAGGCCTTCGCTCGAAACACTTCATCAGGCTTACCAGTACCTTGGCATCGTTGATTTTATACGGGCAAAGGCCCGGCTGGCCCTGAAGATTAACGCGCACAAACCGCTTCTCAACAACAAGCCGCTCATCGGATGGTTAGATGCGGTACATCCGCTGCTTTACCTCTCACTCAGGGCACAGAAAAAAGAAGTAGTGCCACTGCAGATTTCACTCGACAAAAATCAACGGATACTCATCATTTCAGGTCCAAATGCCGGAGGCAAATCGGTTTGCCTGAAGACCCTCGGACTGGTGCAGTACATGCTGCAATGTGGCATGCTTGTTCCACTGCGCCCGACTTCTGAAACAGGCATTTTTTCTGATATTTTTATCGATATAGGTGATGAACAGTCGCTTGAAAACGATCTGAGTACCTATAGCTCGCATCTGCTGAACATGAAGTTTTTCATGGCCAATGCACGCCATCATACCCTCTTTCTGATTGATGAACTGGGTACTGGAACTGAACCCCGGCTTGGGGGTGCCATTGCAGAGGCCATGATCGAAAAACTGAGCCACCGCAAAGCCTTTGGAGTTATCACCACCCATTATGCCAACCTTAAACTGTTGGCCGGCAAGGTTGATGGCGTGGTAAACGGTGCCATGCTGTTCGACACACGCTTTATGCAGCCTTTGTTCAGGTTACGCATCGGGAAACCCGGCTCTTCCTTTGCCTTTGAGATAGCCCGCAAAATGGGCCTGCCTGATGATGTGCTGAAAAATGCAGCAGAGAAATCGGGCGAAACACAACTCTCATTTGACCAGCAACTGCAGCAGCTTGAACTCGAAAAAAACGAACTCGACAAGAAGCGTCTGGAACTTACGGTGGCCGACCAATTGCTGACCGACACACTGACCAAATACCAGAACTTGTACAACAAGCTTGAAAAGGATAAAAAAGACGTTCTGAAAACCGCCCGGGAACAGGCTGCGTTGGTTGTAAAAGGAGCAAACAAGCTGATTGAGAACACCATTCAGGAAATCCGTAAAGCGCAGGCTGAAAAAGAAGCAACACGCAAACTGCGTGAAGGGCTGAAAAAGGAAGAAGAAGCAATGCAACTGGAGGCAGAATCAGAACATCCGCAGGAAATAAGCCTTGTGCCTGAACCCAAACCCGAAGTGCAGCCCGAGCCTGAAGACAAGACCATCAGACCCGGTGATGCTGTTAAAATAAAAGGGCAGGAAGCAGTTGGCGAAGTGGTTTCAGTAAAGAATGACGATGTGGTGGTTTCGTTTAATTCAGTAACACTGAACACCACCCTGAACCGGCTTAAAAAGGTAAGCCGCAGCGAGATCAGACAGACCGAACGCAAAAGATATACAGGCTCCATTGCCGAACAAATCAACGAAAAAATTGCCCATTTTAACCTTACAGTTGATGTAAGAGGCAAAAAGGTGGAAGAAGCCCTGAGCCGTGTGGACCATTATATGGATGAAGCTTTGCTGCTGGGTATCAGGGAAGTACGGATACTACACGGAAAAGGCGATGGCGTTTTACGTACGGTAATACGCGAAAAACTCATGACCATCAGTTCAGTAAGCAGTTATAAAGACGAAAGACTTGAACAGGGAGGCGCGGGAATTACGGTGGTGATGATGAAGTAGTTGGGGTAACTGGTAACTGGTGATTGGTAAATGAAGGCAAGATTCCGGATATTAGTAATTTGCCAAAATGTTTGCAATGATTGCCAAAAATAATCGCGGCCCGGCCAATCCATTTGCAATACGATTGAAAATAAATGCAATAATATAATGACTACATCACAATTACAATACATCGAAAACCTGGTAAAGGAACATTTTTCAGGAGATGCTTCCGGCCATGACTGGTGGCATACGCATCGGGTAAGACAGATGGCCGTATATCTGGCTAAAAAAGAATCAGCAGATTCATCTCTATGCGAAATGGCTGCCCTGCTGCACGATGTGGCCGACTGGAAATACAACACTTCTGAAGAGGCAGGATTGGCCGTAGTAAAATCGTGGCTTCAAAATGCCGGTGTTTCAGCAACAGAAATCACAAAAATTATTCTGATTATTGATCAGGTTTCGTACAAAGGTGCCAGGGTGGCTGATTATGCTGATACCATTGAAGCTATGTTGGTGCAGGACGCTGACAGGCTGGATGCCATAGGTGCAATCGGCATTGCCCGTGCTTTTGCATACGGTGGCAGCCGTTCAAGAGCCATGTATATCCCCGATACTGAACCCGAGATGCACGATTCAGCAGAAGCCTACAAAGC
>CAZKCK010000004.1:36993-62643 GCA_964550695.1 uncultured Bacteroidales bacterium
GGGTGTTACTTCATCATTCATAATCCCCTCTGCGTCTTTTTTTAACAAATTCTCCAGAAAGATTTCCATTTTTACATCAACCCCACCAAAACTGCTCAAGAAACCCGATTCACGAAGGAAGATTATAAATGGAGGGCCAATTCAAAATTAAAAATTACTAATTAAAAATTCTCCTAAAAAACAAGTCAGTACCAGGCAGTTTGGTAAAGCAATTTGTTTGTTCAACCCTTAATAAACCTGACCGCCGAGGCCTTAAATGAAAGCCACACTTCGGTGCCTTCATGCAGGTTCATTTCGTTTTCTGAAGTGCGGCTGATGAGTGCCGCAAGCGGAATGCCGCAGTCGGCAATAATTTCGGTGCCATTGGCAGTAGGAATCACTTCGGTTACAATTCCTTTAAAGTTGTTACGGGCTGAGGAATCAAGCCGGTGCAACGAAACTACAATATCGCTCGCAGGAATTACCACACTCCCCTCTCCTTCGGTTTCATAGCCTGAAACCATGATGCGGTATTGATCTTTAATCACAGCACAGGCCACACCTTCGGCTTTGTCCAATACAAGGGAGCACCTGAAAAAATTTCGGATTCCGGCAAATCTGGCAACAAAATCACTTGCGGGATGCATCAGCACTTCCTGGGCTGATCCGGTCTGAATCAGGCGCCCGTCTTTAATCACAGCAACCTTGCCTGCCAAAGCCACAGCATCTTCATAATCATGCGTAACATGAATCACCGGAATTCCTTTGCGGTGAATGGAACGCAACAACCGGCGCAGGTCGTTTTTCAAACGGGCATCAATATTTGATAAAGGCTCATCAAGAAGAAGCAATTCCGGTTTGGATGCCAGAGTGCGTGCAATTGCAACACGCTGTACTTCACCACCAGAAAGTTTACCTGGATACCGGTTGAGCAGACTCGTAATTCCGGTTTCATCAGCAAGTTGCAGAACGACTTCATTCATCGGTTTTGAAGCCATTTTTTGAATTTTCAGCGGGAATTCAATATTCTGCCTCACAGTAAGGTGCGGAAACACGGCATAATCCTGAAACACAAGCCCGACTCTGCGCTCCTGCATTTTTAAAGAGGTAATATCGCGACCATTCAACATAATTGAGCCTGAATCAGGCAACTTAATTCCTGCAATGAGTTCAAGCAATTGTGATTTCCCTGATCCTGAAGGGCCTACAAGCACAAAATAATCGTCATGGTCAACCTGCAGCGAAATATGTTGAAGGGCAAAATTCCCTAATTTTTTATTCAGTCCTTTTATTTCAAGCATTGCTGTTTTTTTTAACAATCAGGCGCAAACCAATAAAAACAATCAGGCTCACAAGAATAAAAAGCACAGCTACCGGAGTCGCATATTTCAATCCGAATGAACTAAAGCGTTCAAAAATAAGTACCGGTGCAATCATGGGATGGTAAGCCACAATCACCACAGCACCAAACTCGCTCATGCCACGTGCAAACATCATAATAAAACCTGTGATGATGCTTCGCCAGGCCAACGGGACTGAAATTCTGAAGAATACCCTTGTTTGTGAAGCGCCAAGGTTCAGTGCAGCATGTTCGAGCCGTTCGGGCACTGCTGAAAACCCGTCACGGGCGGCATTGATCAGAAAAGGCAAACTCACAAAAGCCATCGCTGCAGAAATGGCAAACGGGCTACCGACAAGGGTAAGTCCGGCTGAGTCAGCCAGGCCACCAATGGCCGAATCACGCGAAATAAAGCCAAGTAATGCGATACCGGCAGCAGAATGTGGTATTACAACAGGCAAATCGATAATGCCCGAAACAAGCCCCTTAAACGGAAAACTACGCCTTGCCAGCAGATATGCAAGCGGAATGGCCGCAAGCGAGCAGACCAGCGTGGCCGAGAATGCAGTAGAAATGGTCAGAAAAAAACTATCGGTTACCTCTTTCTCCTGTATGGTGGCCAGTGTATTGCCAAATCCGGCTTTCAAAAACATTCCGGCCAGTGGTGCAATAATAAAAAGCAGAATCAATCCACCCAAAAAGGCAAAAACTAGGTGTAAATTACTAAATGTCTGATTTTTACTCATAAAAAAAGAGGCATATCCGCAAAGTGCAAATATACCTCTGAAGCAGTCAGGTTGTATTTATATTCCAAGTTTTTTTCGGATAGCCGGCGGGATTCCGTTCTTATGTACAAGAATATCAAGGGTTTTGAGCCTGACAAATGGAACAGAGGCGTAAAAATAGCCTTCATACTTTGAATCGGTATTCCATGAATTCTTGATATAATAGTATTTACTGCCAAACTGATCTTTGCCAAAGCCTACCATATGTAAGCCATGGTCGTCGGTGGTCTGGAAATTATCAAATTCTTTCTGGCGCATTTCCTGGGTAATTTTCTTTTCGGTAACTACCTTGTCGAGATTAAATATCTGTGCATTGCGCTCTTTTTCAGTAAGTTTTTCCCATTTGGCCTTTTCTGAGCCCTGCATCTCTGTGAGTTCGGTTTCAGGAACAACGGCAAAACCCTTGTTATGGGCAAATCCCTTTTCGCTTATATCGCTGGCCCAGGCTACGGTATATCCGTTATCAAGCGCATAGTCCATAATTTCAAGCAGTTCATCGACCGGAACATTGTACATTTCACCATTGGCCCAGTTGTCAGGCACTTCCATGATAAATTTCGTATAAAACGGATGATGTGTAAATGATGTCAACGGAATATAATCTTCGGCTTTGAGTCCGAGTTCGTCAGAGAATAACCTGGGGGTATATTCTTTGCCCTTATAAGAAAATTTCTCGGGAACCGGTCCGAAATAGGCATCCAGAATTCCCTCAAATCCATTGTACCAGGCAGTTGAGAGTTTTTTATTGGCATTTTTGGCAACCGCATCAACGTAACCTCTGGTAACAGCTTCAATCTCGCCATGAATATGTTTTCTTTCACCATACGAAAGACCAGGATAAACTTCTTCAGGAACCAATCCTGTTGACAGCATGGTATTGATTACATCATGAAAGGCACCACCGCTTCCAAAATTGCAGGTTCCGTTCATTCTGATAAATTGCATGGCCTTTTTACCGTATGAATCCCGTACTGAAAACATATCCGAAAGGTCGTATTCACCTTTGCCGGTGCGTATCAATTCAGACTCTAATAATGAGATGGTTGAAAAACTCCAGCAGGTACTTGAACGATACTGGTCTTTAACAGATGTACATGGAAGTTTTTTTACGAGTGTAAACTGATAACTGCTGTCAATTTTAAATTCTTTCAGATCCTGTGCAAGAATTGCAGTAGGTACAAAGACTATGGCAGCCAGCAGGATAGCAAGACTGAGTGTTAAAAATTTTTTCATCATTGGTTTAATAATCTTAGTTGAGTCAGATTACAAAAGTATGAAGGCTTTTTGGAGAAACCAAAGAACAGCCCAAGGAAATGTAAGCATAATTGCAGAACAATTCTGATACATGACAAAAACAAACTCAGGGTGGATGACAAAGCATTTATTCAGTGAACGAAACGTCCTAAAACAAAGAAAGGAGGTCTCCCGACCGCCTTCCTTCCCATTAAGAATCAATCACCAAAATCAAAAAAAACAACCAAAAATCAACCTATCTGAGAGCAGACAAGGCAAGCTTGAAATTCTGCTCTACAGCTTTCCAGCTAACTACATTCCAGAAACCCTGGATATAGTCAGGTCGACGGTTCTGGTATTTCAGATAATATGCATGTTCCCATACATCGAGGCCAAGAACGGGGAATGCCCGGCATTCAGAAACATCCATCAGGGGATTATCCTGATTGGGTGTAGAACTGACTGTAAGAGAGCCATCGGCCTTTACACTCAGCCATGCCCAGCCACTCCCGAAACGGGTTTTGGCAGCATCTGAAAACACATTTTTGAACTCGTCAAAAGAATTAAATTTCTTCACAATTGCATCAAGCAACTCACCGGTGGGCTGACCACCACCATTTGCTGACATAATATTCCAGAACAGGGAATGATTGTAATGGCCACCGCCATTGTTGCGCACTGCCATCGGATACCGGCTGATGCCATTCAAAAGTTCGAGAAACGGGATTTGAGCCATTTCCGTTCCTTTTACTGCGTTCTGAAGATTGTCAAAATAAGCTCTGTGATGTTTTGTATAATGGATTTCCATTGTCATCTTATCGATATGAGGCTCAAGCGCATCAAACGAATAAGGTAACTCCGGAAAAATAAGATCATGTACTGAAGTCGACATTTATATTTTTGTAATTTAGATTACCTTTAAACAACACTTGTTTGAAAAAAAGGTTTACTGAAATTGAAAAAAAATTCCCTGCGGACTTAAAAACTTTTTTTTCTGAGGATGGTAATACCGTCTCTTAATGGCAACATCAGCTTATCCACTATATCGTCATTCCTTACAAACTCATTGAATTTCAATATTCCACGTGTTTCTTTATCACCGGCCAAATCTGGTTCCAATACTTTACCACCCCATAAAACATTATCTGCTAAGATATACCCACCAGGTGAAACTTTTTCAAATACTGATTCATAATAAGACAGATATTCAGTTTTGTCAGCGTCAATAAATACAAGCTGAAAAGTAATCCCAAGCTCTTTTACAATTTCGAGGGCATCACCGGTTAACATTGTAATCTGTTGGCAATAAGCTGATTTTTCAAAGAAACCCTTTGCAATATCTTCCATTTCAGGGTTTTTGTCAATTGTAATCAGTTTTCCGCCCTTTTGCAGACCTTCAGCCAGGCAAAGGGCTGAATAGCCGGTAAAAGTTCCAATTTCAAGTATGTTTTCGGGGCACACAAGCTGGCTGATCATACTCAGGAATCTTCCCTGCAAATGGCTCGTAAGCATTCTGGGATAAACCTGCGACAGGCATGTTTTGCGTGTAATTTCTGCAAGTAATGCGCTTTCAGGCTCTGAGTGCAGGCTGCAATACGTTTCTGGGTCAATCCGGTTATTTGCCATGGCATTAAAAATTAAAACACCTTATTATCTTGACTGATAAACAATGGTATTCATTTTATCAGCCGGAAGTATTTCATTGGCTGCCTGTATCAGTTCAGCAGCACTAACCTGATTGATGAGCCTGTAAATATCATCAGGCAGGTCAATCCGTGAAGTCAGCAGCATTTGTTTTCCGTAGGCAAGCATACGCGAAGAATTTGATTCAGATGCAATTGCAAACTGCCCCAGAAACTGCTGCTTGGCCATTTGCAATTGTGTAGTACCCAATTTCGTGATTCTTAGCTTCTGAAGTTCCTTATGCACCAGACTCATTACCTTTTCATATGAATTGCTGTCGGTGCCAAAATAGATATAAAAAGCGCCCGCATCAGCATAGGCCTGATACCCTGACTCGATATTGTAAGTATAACCGTACTTTTCACGAATCGTCAACCCAAGTCTTGAAGTCATGGTTGGGCCTCCGATAATGTTGTTAAGCAAGGCAATCACAGCACGTTGCGGATGATTCATTTCAATGGCCTGACAACCGGTTACGCAATGGCTCTGAAAATTTCTTGTCTTTTTCTGGATGTTAAAATGACCATACTGTACCGGGATACTTCGTGTAACTGAAGGCAAAACAGCTTCTGAATTTGCACCAAAATACCTGGAAACCAATAGTATAAGTTTCTTGAAATCAATGGCTCCCACTGACGAAATGAGTATCCGGGAGGGATTGTAATTGCGTGCAACAAACCCCTGTACCATTTTCTGATCGAACTTTTGTATCAGGTTACGTTTCCCGAGTATACCCGAACCCAAAGGATGACCTGTAAACAGCAGTTCTTCAAAATCATCCATAATCTGTTCTGCAGGTGTATCTTTATAAGAATCAATCTCATCAAGAATTACCTGTTTCTCTTTTTCAAGTTCTTTGGGCGGAAAAACTGAATTAAACAAGATATCAGAAAATAGTTCGATGGCCCTGTGATAGTGCTCATTCAGAAACGAAGCATATACACAGGTCTCTTCTTTGGCAGTATATGCATTAAGATCACCACCTACCGACTCAAGCCGGTTCATGATATGAAAAGCCTTGCGTCTGGCTGTTCCTTTAAACAACGTATGTTCAACAAAATGTGCCATGCCCTTTTCATTGGCAAGCTCATCACGCGAACCGGCGTTGATAAAAACACCCAAATGTGAAACTTCTTGATTTACCGGAAAATGCAATAAGCGAATGCCATTGGGCAGGGTATGAAAAAAATATTCCATTGTGCAATTTGAGGCATCAAACCTACATAAAATTTTGCTCTGTTTGAAATCATACCAGGGTAATCAAACCCGTTTGCTTCTGGTATATAGCCGTTAAAGGTTACTATAAAAAGGATTTCGGTTACTTAATAAAAAATACAATATCCTGATTCGCAATTGTCTAAAAAATAAATAGAATTTGAACCATGGCAGATGATCCTCAAAAAAAACAATTGACTATTTATCCAAATTATCATAGCTTTGTCAACTGAAATTCATTTATTTATGTTTTAAATCAGAAAAAATGTATAAAAACTTTTTACTATTCCTTTTTGGATTGTTTATTCTCACTTCATGCCGCATGAAAGACCGTGCAGGTGATTTTTATATTACGGCCACTTCCAAGGCTGAAAAAGGTGATATTCAGGGTGCTCTTGTTGATTATGATAAAGCCATTGAACTCAATCCAAAATTCGCCATGGCTTATCATAACAGGGGTTATTACTGCAGGCTGGCCACTGGTAACCTTCAGGGTGCCCTTGAAGACTTTACAAAATCAATTGAAGTAATTGACAACGACAATGATGCTTACAGCCTGAGTATGAGAAGCTTTGTTAAACTACAGATGAACGATGTTGAAGGGGCCTTAAGTGATGTTACTTCTTCGCTCGCACTCGATTCAACCAATTCATTTGCTTACCGTAACAAGGCTTTGGTTATTCTGGCCACCGGAGACACGGCACAATGCATTACCAATCTGCAAAAGGCGAAAACACTTGGGTTTTCATCAAAGTTCGGTACCGAGGTTGATGAATTACTTAACCGGCTGTCAAAGGCAAAATAAAGCCGATTTATAAAGGTTTCAATATCGCAGCTTTGCTTTTCTTTCCGTCAATTTTCACTACCACAGGTTTTTCAAACTGCACATGCCTGATGAACTCGTCTTCATACACAGCAGGTTGGCTGTTAAGAAACGCAAGATCATAATAACCATCGTTGATAAACGGGTTAATTGTAAAATATCCCACCTGAAATGATGTCAGATTCTGGAAGAAATGTGTACCCTGACTCGGGTCGATGCGGTAGTTGGCAAGACCCGATTCAATGATTACGCGGGCTCCTGAAATTTGGGGCCATTTTACCGGAATACCAAGCCACGGATCACTCGATCCCCAGCGGCCAGGGCCGACGAGCACGTAATTTTTTTCCTCTTTCAAAAAACCGGCGTTTATTTTTTCGATACGGTTTGCCACCTCTGTATTGTTGGCCGCATTGAAGGTGTCAGGCTTTACATAAATAAAATCATACAAACTGTCGATAATGCCGTTTCCGAGCGCTGAATTGGCAAACAAAATCAACTGATCATGCGCAATCAGGTCCAGGTTCTCGCTCAGGTCGTCGTTCAGGTTAACGATCGGTCGTATTTGCAATAAACTGAATACTTTACTTGAACCGGCCTGCGGATTCAGATTCACGGCAAATTCAATTTCGATAGGATTATTCATTTCGGCTGCACCAATTTCCAATACATTTCTCAGGATATCAGCTAGTGGTATAGCATTGTGCTTTAGAATATTGGCAAAAGTAATCACTCTTTTCCCCTTGAATGATGTTCCATCACGCAGTATGTTGCTTTCAAAATCAAAGGTGGATGCTATCAGTTTCAAGGCATTGTCCTTTTCAGCTTCCTCAATATCAAGTTTCATGATATTTACACATTCGTCAACATCAGGTTTAAAACTTGCAGGATTCAGATCGAGGGCATAAAACGTTTTCTGGGTTTCTTTCAGGGCCATCTGAGGTGATGCCAACTGCAAAACTTTTTTCGGATATTTTGGGGAGACCTTAAGTGTTACGCCTCCATCAACTATGTGCTTGCCGAGCCCAAGGGCCAGGCTTGCAATACCATCTTCGGGCTTTTCGGGACTGATGGGATAGAAATTTATTGAACGTGCCACTCCTGAAATGGTCGGGTAATATCTGTCCCCATAAAAACTCCCGGTTACTTCCTGCAACACAACGGCCATTTTTTCTTCATCAATCAGATTATGTGTTGCCGTCATATAAGCCTTGCTGTCCTTAAAAAACACTGAGGCGTAAACACTTTTAATTGCATTGCTCAGCATTTCCATCATCAGGCGTTCATTGTTCCTGATATTGGGGATCATATAGGTAGAGTAAATGCCAGCAAATGGCTGATAATGCGAATCTTCGAGAAGACTTGATGAGCGGATTGCCACCGGCCCCGTGATGTAGCTGATAAAAGTATAAAGATCTTCATGTATCCTGAAAGGCAAACGAGATCTCACAAATCTTTCGATAATTTCCTTGTCGGTTGCTTCTGACAATGCAAATTCAATCAGTTCATTTTCCTCCATGAACTCATCAAACACATCCGTTGAAATAACAACAGTACGCGGAATCGTAACAACAATGTCATTAAATTCCGAAAATACTTTATGGCGCTTAATCATGCTGTCAAGAAACGCCAGTCCGCGCGCTTTTCCACCGATACTCCCCTCTCCTATTCTGGTAAACGAAAGGTATTGGTCATAACGGTCGCGGTAAAACTGCGCAATTACACCACGGGCCTTGTTCATCCTGAAACTGGCAATGGCATCGTACAGGTAGCGCCGTACGTCATCAATATCATTGAAATCTTCGAGTGTGAGGCTCTTGAAAGTGCGGGCAATGGGGAACAATGCCCTGGCATACAACCACTTCGAAAAATGGTTTTGCGAAAGATGATAATGCAGCGATTGATCAGGGATTTCAAAAATCTTATGTTGTAACGACTGCAGATCTGAAGCACGATTGATTTCCTCCCCGCTTTCAGGGTCACGAAAAATAAAATCACCAAACGCAAAATTATCGATAATGAATCCCTTCAGATCACTTAACAATGTTTTCGAATTCTTGTTGATGAATCCCACATTCATATCTACAGCCAGATTTTCGTACTGTATATCTGACGATTGCAATACTATAGCCATATGGGGATCATCATTTTTTACCATACGCGCCAGATTTATGCCGGCTTCCTTGTCCATGCGACCGCCATGGGTATAACTAATGTCAGAAATGATTCCAAGCAGACTGTCTTTGTATTTCCGGTAAAAGGCCACTGCTTCTTCAAATGAGGTAGCGAGTAAAATTTTTGGTCTTCCGCGCATCCGGTTCATTTTCTGATGCTCGTTCAAACCTTCGGTCATAAAAAGCCTCGACTGCTGAAAAATAATTTTATATATACTTGGCAAATAGCTGGAATAGAACCTAATACTGTCTTCCACCAACAATATTACCTGCACTCCAACTTCTTCCACATCATGTTCAACGTTCATTTTATCTTCGATGAGTTTGATGATGGCCAGCAAGATATCCGCATCGCCCAGCCAGCAGAAGATATAATCGATAACACTCAGGTCTTCGGCATTCACCTTGAGCGAAACTTCGCGTGAAAATGGAGTTAAAACCACGATTGGCTTTGCCGGATACTTGGCTTTGATTGTTTTTGCCGCTTCGAAAGAGTCCGTTTTTTCGACATTCAGCATCGTGATAATCAAATCAATACTTCTTTCACGAAGTATTTCAAAAGCCTGCTTTGTACTTGTAGCAATGATAAACTGAGGCGGATAACGCAGATTAAGCGATACGTATTCGTTAAAAATCTGCTCATCGATGCGTCCATCATCTTCAAGCATAAAGGCATCATAGGCGCTGGCTATCAATAATACATGATAGATGCGCTTTTTCATCAGGTTATCGAACGAAGTATCTCCAAAATAGTATTTTGGTGACTCAAGGAATGATCTGTTTGGCATGGTTGTCCATGATTTGTTGGGAAGGGGTAAAAGTAAGAAATTTTTACCAAGGCAAAATCACCGCAACAAAAGCACTCGAATTGTTATCAGTTAAAATCAGATCCAGCGCATCCACGGCACCGTCACCATTCACATCGGCAGGAAGGTATCCGCTGGCAAAGGAACTTGCATCATTATCAACAATAATCAGATCCAGCGCGTCAACAGAACCATCCGCATTGGCATCGCCGCCATAAATTCCAAAAACGCCTTCACCCAGATTCTTCATATTGCTGCCAAAGGCCTGCTCGGCAGAAGACGAGAAATCGCAGGCTATTGTGGTTCCCACAAAACTCAAAGCCGTGGCTGTGGTGGTTTCTATACTATTACGGTGTTTCACGGTGAGATAGTAAGACCCGGCAAAAGTATACGGAATGCTGATTGTGGCTGACCCATTGGTATGCAGATCAACATCTGCTGCGGTGTGCAGAATATTGCCATAATTGGCATTGTCATGCAATTCAACCGTTATTTTATCTGCCACAGTACCGGTAAAATTATCGCCTGATTCATTCTGCGATTTATACATGGTCCGGCTTCCGGCATACAAGCCTTCGAGGAATACGGTTAGGTCCACTTGCTTGTTAGATTGAAGAACCGTTAATATGCCTGATGCATAATTGGCTCCATTCCAGAATCCACCACCAGAAGTTGCATAACCTCCGTAATAATAACTTCCGTTGTTATACTTGAACCGGCTGGCATAATAATATGTTCCGCCCGTTGTTATCTGAGCGCCAAGATTAAGGCTATACTCGTCATTGTTGCCAACAGCCGTGCTGTAGTTGGCTGGTATCCAGTTTGTCCAGGTAGAAGGATTGGTATTGGATGTACTATAGCCAATCCAGGCCTGTAATCCTGTTACCGGTAATGTCTGACTGGTGGTTCCGGCAATGTATACCCTTGAATACACCATAAAATCAGCTCCGGGATTAATTGAGCCATTGGCCGGCCACTGCAGGTTGACCCAGTCAATCACTGAAGGTAATGCATTCACTGTGAGAACTCCACTCACATTGCTGACTCCATCCCAGAAACCACCATTTGAACCCGAATATCCGCCATACACAAAGCATCCGTTGTCCATTCTGAAACGGCTGGCATAATACCAGATTCCGGGTTGTGATGTTGCACCACCGATATTTGCCAGATATTGATTGTTGTTGCCAACAACAGTGTCGTAGGTGGCCGGAACCCATGTTGTCCAGGTTGATGGATCTGTATTGGTACTGCTGTATCCAATCCAGGCTTCCAATCCGGGATTGGGAACCGGTTGGCCCGTAATTCCATTGATCCAGGCCTGAGCATATACTGTGTAATCCTGCCCTTCCATTATAACTCCGGTTCCGGGCCATTTCAGGTTGGCCCAGCCCGAAGCAGGGTCCCAACCGGGAACCATTTCTATCGTTAAATTAGTATTATTACTAATAATAGTATCTTTAGTTTGAGTTATATAACCAAATTTCTGTGCAGTAACAGCAACAGATTGAGGAAGTGCCAGAAAACCGGCCACCCCATTGGTATCAGTCGTACGGTTTCCTGCATTGCTCAGATGAAGTGTTGCTAAATTGATGGGTGCATTGGTTTCACTATCCAGCACCGTAACCTGTAGGTTGTAAAAAGGTTTTGGCCTGGGTATACTTGTAAATACCCTGTAATCGCCGGGGCCAAAAAAGAAGAAATGCCCGCCGGGGTCAGATACATAAAATGATTCACCGCTAAAGTAATCGTACCATATACCCGTTTTTGTAAAGCCCGGGGCCATGTCAAATCCATAAACCCCCATGTTGACTGAAATCACAACATCCATGCTGCTGTGTGCAATCCAAATCCGCTTGCCCAACCCGCCAAGATCGCTCGTAAAACTACCATACCGGAATGCATCTGATTTGCGTAAAGCTGCCATGCCAGACACCACACGATTCAGGCGTTCACGGCCTGCAACATCCAGATAATCCCATCTGGGTGGTTTTGGAGCTGTTCGGCCACCACCGTATGTTATACTGTAATCATAACCCATCTCCTGAAACTGATAAAGCATCTTTGGACCCGGTATGCCAAGGCACAGCACAAGGGCCTGTTCCTGATGATGCAGCGCTGAATTAAAATCCCTGACATTGTAATAAATGGAAGAATTTCCATTGGTTAGCGCTTCTGTCATCATCCGCTCCTCGTCATGTGTCTCCATATAATCAACCAGATTGGGATAATTCCAGCCCCGGTTTCCATGAAATGCCCAGGAAACATTCGAACTGTTTTCCCATCCTATTGCAACCTGTTTGTAATTGTTGTGCATGGCACTCCAAAGCATCATTCCTGAATTGGCCAGAACAGTTTCCTCACCGTTGTCAGCAAAATGCTCAAGAATAACATAAGCATTGGGATTCACCCATTTAATATGACTCTTGTAATCATTCAGAATATTTATCCTGCTCTGGTCATAAGCATTCCAGACACCAATATCACCACCCGAGTATTTCTGGGTAAGCCCCTTGGATAAGTCAATGCGAAAACCGTCAACCTTAAATTCGGTAAGCCAGTATTGAAATACATCCTTAAAAAACTGCCGTGTATGGCCACTTTCGTGATTAAAGTCGTAGCCAACGCTGTATCCATGAGGCGATTGGCCATTGAACCAGGGATTGTGCTGCGAAGGCTGACCATATCCACCGGCATTGGGATCAAAATACATCTGCACCATTGGGCAAAGTCCAAATGCATGGTTGGGTACAATATCCATAATTACAGCAATTCCACGCTGATGTGCAGCGTCTATAAATTCTTTATATGCCTGTTTCGTCCCGTAGTACTTATCCGTTGCAAAAAAGAAATTCGTTGAATAACCCCAACTGTTATTGCCATCAAATTCCGATATCGGCATAAGTTGCACTGCATTTACACCCAGTTCCTTCAGATAATCGAGTTTTTCTTTCGCAGCATTGATGCTTTGTGAATCAACAAAGTCACGGACCAGCAACTCATAAATCAACAAATCTGATTGCGAATTATTCAGAGCGGGAGGAACAAAATTGGGAACCTGCCACTGATATTCAGGCATATTGGTCTGAAATATACTCACAATTCCGGTTGTATGTCCATTGGGATAAGGTTTAAGGTCAGGATAGGTTGAAGAAGAAATCCATTGGTCATTCCATGGGTCAAGAATTTTTTCGCAATACGGATCAGCTATTTTCAGGTTCCCATCAATAAGGTATTGATAAGCATACTCTGTACCTGAGCCCAATCCGGTAAGGGTCACCCAGTAACGCTTTCCGTCGGGTGTGCGTTTCATATAGTTCGCGTTGGCAAGCTGCCAGTTGTTAAATTCGCCGATGGCATACACATATTGCTTAAAGCCGGTCGGGTCGTGCAGCACAAGGGTTACTGTACTGTCATTGATGTAATTAATGCCATTATGTGCGCCTGAAGGCAAATCAGCTATCACAACGGGTCCTCTGAAATAAATCTCAATTGAATCCTTTGCCTGAGCACTACCATTGGTTGCCACAGCTTTAAGCCAGTTCGTACCACCTTCCAACTGAGCCCCAATCAGCATATATGACAATGCATTTGTATTGTTTTGTGCCAGAAGGTTGTTGTTGATATACAAACTCAGTCCAGTATTTTGCATGGCTTCAACACAAACCGGGAGATTAACATTTTGGTCTAAATATACTAGCTGCGTTGTCGGATGAATAAATTTCACATTCAGGGTTAAAGGATATACTTCAACTTTAATATCGGATCCATCAGCATTGCGGTGTTCAAGATAATTGCCACCTGTTCCGGGCAAGGCACTGCGGAAAACAAATACCAATTGCTCAATGGTTTCCGCAGCAGGAACGTTATAATATGTGCGTGGGGTATTGATTGTCAGGCTATAATGGTTGGCATCAATTCTGGTTAATTTCGTTGCTGTGGTGTTTTGACCCCAGTTTGATTTAGTATACCGCCAGTCAGAAGGACCATTGCTAAGATTGGTTATTACAGCAGTATGTGCATATACGTCTCCGGTATAGTTCAGCAGGGCCTGATTCCCCTGTGTTGCATCAAAATAAACAACAACTGGTTGATTATGAACCGGCAGGGCTGGTTCGCTATAGGCCACTCCTGCGTATGCATTGCAATCAATGTTTTGCCCTACCGTTACTATGCCGCTGTTATTGCCTGAACCATTCCAGAAACCACCTCCACCGGTAGCAAAACCACCATATACATATGCTGAGTTATACATCCTGTATCGCGTTGCATAAAAGAAAGTATCCTTTACGGTCAGTGAAGCTCCAAGGTCAACTTTAAACTCATCATTATTACCTGAAGGACCATTGTATGAGGCAGGTATCCAGTTTGTCCAGGTTGAAGGATTTGTATTTTGGGTGCTATAGCCTACCCAGGCCTGTAAACCGGGTGTTAGAGCCGTGCCGCCTGACAAACCATTAATCCAGGCTCTGCCAAATACATAAAATGGCTGCCCCGGTTCAATTGTATCACTGCCCGGCCACTGAAGGTTAGCCCAGTTGATAACAGGGGTACCTGCAGTCAATATACCATTTATATTGGATGTTCCATTCCAATAACCGCCACCTGTTGCCGAAAAACCTCCGTACACATATGCACCGGTATTCATTTGAAAACGACTGGCATAATAATAGGTTCCGTCTGTTGAAATCTGAGAACCGATATTGCTCCTGTATTCATCATTGTTTCCGGCATCGGCATAATAATCTGCCTGAACCCAGTTAGTCCAGGTTTCAGGATTTGTATTTTCGGTGCTGTACCCTATCCAAGTCTGAATACCAGCGCCCTGACCACTCAAATTAGTAATGCCATTTGAAAACACCTGTGCATAAACGTAAAATTCATTGTTCGGCACAACCGTTCCCGTGCCGGGCCACTGGAGATTGCCCCATGAAATAAAGGGCTGTGCAACCGATACGGAAACAGTCCATGTTTTTGTAGTTCCGTTTTCGGCCGTTACAATGTAATTCACAGGGCTTGAAAAATTAAGAGCAACTCCGCTTAATGGCGAGATGATTGCTGAAGCGGATATCGTAATGGAAGGTGTTAATGAAATGACAGATGTCCCCATAGCCACTTCAATGTCAACAGTAGCTGCTCCTGAATTGATTACTGCGGGACCGGTTTGCTCGGGGAATGAAAAGCTGATAATTTCGGCAGCACTGCTCAATCCGGCAACGGTATAACTGTAGTTCGCACCTGCATTGTTGTTTAGCTTGAGCGTGTAAAGGTCATAATCTGATGATATTCCACTCAGGGTTGAGCTGAATGCATAATACTTTACAATAGTTGCTGCTCCCTGGGCCGGAATGGTGGCAGTACCCGTATTGCCACTCATACTGAAAGTAGTGATGAATGAAGTAGCCCAATCATTGGTGGTGTAACGCAGATAAAAAATTTCTTCTGATGCCGGAATTACACTTGTTGTTAACGCAATATTTGCAGATTGGTTTTCAACTATTCCGGAAGGAACAGTAACCACATCCAATGTAACGGGTTGAGCGCTGGTCTCCATAAATACAGCCTGTGTGTTGGCATAACCACTGTCTTTCCAGTTCATTGTATACCATTTCCCGTTTGTAACCGTAATCGTGTTGTCAGTCCCTTGTTTGGTGTAAGTTTGAAGGGTATTTAAATTAACAGTTACACTTCCCCACTTATTGGCCCAGTAATTGCTCGTGGCACCACTGGTATACAACCAGTTATATGTTCCACCTACAATGTCACCACCTGAGGCTGCCACACTGAACACAGTCTGCCAGCGCACTGTTCCTGAGGGTATTTTAACCACTCTGCCGCCTGAAACCTGTGTACTGCTGGCAAAAGCGAGGTTTGAAGGCGGGTTGCTCCATCCATTCCAGGTTCCCGGCATATTCAGACCTTCCGGTTCATAAATCTGCCCGCTGGCAGATTGCGGGTTCAGCGCAAGAAGGAATAATAACACACTAAAAATCAGCAAACAATTCTTTTTACAGAGCAGTGTAAAGTTACGCATAGCAATTTTTTGAGATTTGATTAAAAAACACACTTTAAAAAATCAATCCCAAAGATAATTACAAAAAAACACCGCAAACGATTTCTGTATTTCAGATTATTAAAAAAAACAGGCAAATTCTGACATTGGCTATGCCAAAAAACCAAAAAGAGCCCCGGATGGGACTCTTTTTGATTTCCAAAAATAAACGTGTGAATGAATTCTTTTGGGGAAGGAGGGTTTATACGAGACCCTGTGCAAGCATGGCATCAGCAACTTTAACAAAGCCACCAATGTTGGCTCCTTTAACGTAGTTGATAAAACCATCGGGTTCGGTACCAAATTTAACACAGGTTTTGTGAATGTTGATCATGATGTTGTGAAGTTCTTCATCAACTTTTTCACGTGTCCAGCTCAGGCGCATGCTGTTCTGTGACATTTCAAGACCTGAAGTGGCAACACCACCGGCATTGGCAGCTTTACCAGGGCCAAACATAATTTTGCTGGCAATGTATACTTCAACAGCTTCAGGAGTTGAAGGCATATTAGCACCTTCTGATACACAGATGCAACCATTTTTAACAAGCGTGCGGGCTTCGTCGCCGTTCACTTCATTCTGGGTAGCACATGGGAGGGCAACATCGCATTTGATAATCCATGGGCGTTGTCCTTCGAAGTATTCACCGCCGAATTTCTCAACGTATTCACTGATACGGCCACGTTTTACATTCTTCAGGTTCATGATGTAAGCCAGTTTTTCGGCATCAATACCCTTAGGATCGTAAATAAAACCGTTTGAATCTGACAGGGTAACAACTTTACCACCAAGCTGTGTTACTTTCTGACAAGCATACTGAGCTACGTTTCCTGAACCACTGATGGTAACAACTTTACCATTGAAATCCATTTTACGGGCTTTCAGCATTTCTTCAGCAAAATAGGTACAGCCATAGCCTGTAGCTTCCGGACGGATGAGTGAACCACCCCATTCAATACCTTTACCGGTAAGAACGCCGGTGAATTCATTGCGGAGTCTCTTATACTGACCGAACATAAAACCGATTTCGCGGCCACCAACACCAATATCACCAGCCGGAACGTCAGTATCCGGACCAATATGACGTTGCAGTTCAGTCATAAAACTCTGGCAGAAACGCATAACTTCGTTATCGCTCTTTCCTTTGGGATCAAAATCAGATCCGCCTTTTCCACCGCCCATAGGCAATGTGGTAAGTGAATTTTTCAAAACCTGCTCAAAAGCCAAAAATTTCAAAACACCAAGGTTTACAGTCGGGTGGAAACGTAAGCCACCTTTGTAAGGTCCGATAGCGCTGTTCATTTCAATACGGTAACCTTTGTTAATCTGTACCTCACCTTTGTCGTCCATCCAGGGCACACGGAAAAGTATAACTCTTTCAGGTTCAGCCATACGCTCAAGAATCTTGGCGTGTTTGTATTGAGGATTTTCTTCAACGAAAGGAATCAGAGATTCTACTACTTCGTGAACAGCCTGGTGAAATTCATTTTCGCCTGCATTTTTGGCCTTAATTTTGGCCATAAAGTCGTCAACGAGTTGGTTATAAATATTGTTAGCCATATAAAAGTTGATTTGGGTGAATAAGTTATTTTTAGTGGTGCAATTATAATAAGATATTTGCTTCGTTATACATAACTTATTAATTTTAAGGAATTGCCGGATGCAAACTAAGTGTTTTACTTAAAAAAAAATCGTTGTTTTACCGAATTTTAAACTCTTTTTGAGCAGGAGTTTTTTTCTCCCTATTTTTGAAACCAGCCTGAAGTAGTGTTTTTTTGACGCTTTCGCCTGTTAATCAATCTAAATACCAACAACTGATGAGTAAACCTGAGGATGGATTAAGCCCTAAATCCAAAAATATTGCATCTGACATTTCCAAAGCAGGGAATAGCTCCGGAGCAGTAAAACTTGATTGTATCAGTCAGACCACAGCCGTTCTCAAAAGCGGGAAGTCGTTGAAAAACACGCTTGAAGAAATCTGTCTGATTGTTCCCGGAGGATTTAGTCATCCGGAATTAACCCAGTGTCGCATTCAATTTGATGGCATTGATTATCAGGCAAAAGCTTTCGTGCTTTCAAATTCAATATTGTCACATCCACTTGAAACATTTGATGGTAAAAAAGGCATGATACAAATCAGCCTGAACATAATTGAAAACGACAGCATCATAGAATTTTCTCAGGAAGAAATTGAATATCTCGACAACATTTCACACTTGCTGAACGGCTACCTGAACAGCCTGCGAGGCAAGGAAGAAAAGCATTTTACCAACGAACGTCTGAAAGAACTTGCCGCCATAAATCAGACCACCAATATTATTAAAGCCGGGAAACCTGTTCCTGAAACTCTCCGTATTATCGCATCCATACTTCCGCAAGCCTGGCAATTCCCTGAATTTACAACCGTCAGGATTCAATATGATACAGCCATTTTCACAAGCATGAATTTTTTATCATCGCAGTGGAAAATGGATGCGGGTTTCGAAACAATCGACGGAAAGACAGGCTCTATACAAGTGTTTTACCTGCAAAGCTTTCCGCAGAATTTTGAAGGCCCTTTTTTACGTGAAGAACGCGACCTGATTGATAATCTGGCGAATATTCTGGCTGGTTACCTAAACATTGCCCACAGCAAGGAAGAAAAATTCAGTTCGTCCGAACGCCTGAAGGAACTTTCGGCTATTAACCAGACAACCGCCATCCTTCGTGAAAAAAAGCCCATCGACGAAACACTCGAACAAATTGTTTCTATCCTTCCCGGGGCCTGGCAATATCCGCAATTTACCTGTGTACGGATATTTTTCGGTGATAAAAGATTCACCAGCAGCAACTTTAAAGAAACCCGCTGGAAACAGACACAGGAGATAGAAACAATTGACGGCACCAAAGGCGCTATTGAAATCTTTTACACCAAACAATTCCCTGATATTGACGAAGGTCCTTTTATGAAGGAAGAGCGCCAACTCATTATCAACCTTTCAAATCTTATTGTTGGGCATCTCAACAGTATCAAAGGCCGGGATGTAATGAAAAAAACGGGTGAAATTCCCCGGAAAACCACCAAATCACTCATTAACAGCCGACAGCTTTTACAAAAATTCCTGAATAAAAACAATTACAACCGCGATGTTTTTCATGACCTGATGCCGTTTAAGGTTCGCGAAATATTGCTGGTAGCCACTTTGTATGATGCTTACAGCATTGAAAAGGAAGGACGTTTTTCTGAAAATATTCTTGGAGAATACTACCAGTTGAACCTCACTTCGTTGCCACGCATTACAGGCGTTTCCACCTTTGAAGAAGCAATGGAACAACTCGAGTCAAAACACTACGACCTCATTATTCTGATGATAGGTGTTGACAAACTGGCTCCGTTTACTTTGACAAAAAAAATCAGGGAGAATTATCCGTACATTCCGGTTTATTTGCTGCTGAACAACAATACCGACATCTATTTCCTTGAAAATGAGCCTGAAAATTATTCATCTATCGACAAGGTATTTGTTTGGAACGGCGATTCAAAAGTGTTTTTTGCGATGATAAAACACCTTGAAGACAAAGTAAATGTTGAGAACGACACCAAACTCGGACTCGTCAGAATTATCCTGCTGGTTGAGGACTCAGCTAAATACTACTCAAGATATCTTCCGCTGTTGTATGCCAGCGTATTGGAACAAACCAAACGCCTGATTGAAGATGTGAGCTCTGATGAATTATATAAGGTACTTAAACTCAGAGCCAGACCTAAAATATTATTGGCCTCTGACTATGAAGAAGCCATCAGCATCTTTAACAATTATAAAGATTATATGCTTTGCCTGATTACAGATGTAAAGTATAAACGCAATGGTATTCTGGACGAAAAAGCCGGTTTTGCATTGGTACAGGAAGTGCGTGAAACGATGAAAGACCTGCCCATCATTATCCAGTCGTCAGATGCAGCCAACTCACACGAAGCATTTTTGCAGAAAGCCAGCTTTATCAATAAAAACTCTGAAAGTCTGGTGCAGGATATCAAATTCTTTATCAGCACATACCTTGGCTTTGGCAGTTTTGTATATAAGGATGAAGCAGGCCGTCCGATTGCCACTGCCCGTACCCTGCGTGAGTTTGAAAAACTGCTCAGGACCATTCCCGATGATTCCCTTTTCTATCATGCACGTCGTAACCATTTCTCGCTCTGGCTGATGGCGCGTGGTGAAATACAAATTGCCAAAATCATTTATCCTTTTAAACTCGAACACTTCGTAAAACCTGAAGATATCCGGAAATTTCTGCTCGATGCCATTCAGCAGCACCGGAACGAGCAAAATAAGGGCAAGGTGATTCCGTTTGAAGAAACCCTGATACTGGACGAAACCAACATTCTAACGCTGGCTTCAGGTTCACTTGGTGGTAAAGGCCGCGGTCTGGCATTCATCAATACGCTCATTTATAATTTTGATTTTCATCAGCTTATCCCAAACATCAACCTTCGCACACCCAAAACATTTATTATTGGTACCGATGAATTCGAATCGTTTATGGAACGCAATAAACTTTACGAAAAAGTTTATGCCGAGCAGGATTACGAAGTCATTAAGCGAATGTTCCTCGATTCAAAGCTTTCTGAAGTACTGACAAGCCGCCTGCGCAGAATACTTACCTCGATAGAAAAACCACTGGCCATCCGCTCTTCGGGCTTGTTTGAAGACTCACTGATGCAGCCCTTTGCCGGAATATTCGAAACTTTCCTGGTACCAAATAACCATCCGGATGTTGCCATCAGGCTGCAGCAATGTGTGGATGCCGTGAAGCTGGTATTTGCATCGGTATTTACAAAAACGGCCCGATCGTACATCGAAGCCATCAATTACCGGATAGAAGAAGAACGCATGGCTGTGGTTATTCAGGAAGTAGCCGGCAACAGGTTCGGCAATTGTTACTACCCGCATATCAGTGGAGTAGCACAATCCTATAACTTTTATCCCTTTGCCCACATGAAACCAGAAGAAGGTTTTGCCGTGATGGCACTTGGATTGGGCCGTTATGTGGTTGAAGGTGAAAAAGCCTTCAGGTTCTCACCCACCTATCCCAACCTCGAAATCAACAGCCCCCGCGACCAGTTCAAAGGTTCGCAGGTACATTTTTATGCGGTTAACCTCAACAATCCCAACATTGACCTGCTGAACCGCGGAGAAGAAGCAGGCCTGATTAAGCTTGATTCTGACGAGGCTGAAATGCATGGTACACTCAAACACTGCGCATCAGTATTTAATCCTGATAACAACACCATTACTCCCGGACTTGCCAAACCCGGCCCGCGCATCATCAATTTTGCCGATATCCTCAAATACAATTATGCCCCGGTGGCCAAAACCATCGAAATTATTCTGGATGTTGTAAAAGAAGCCATGGGTTCACCGGTAGAAATTGAATTTGCCGTGGATCTGAACCGTGATGCCCAATACCGCTCAACATTTTACCTTTTGCAGATAAAACCACTGATTGGCAATGCACAGGATTACAACATTGACCCCGAAAAACTCAGCCCCGAAGAAATACTGCTGTACTCAGAAAAAGCGATGGGCAACGGCTTGATTTCAGAAATAGATGATTTAATTTATTGTGATCCTTTAACTTTTGATAAGAGCCGCACCCTTGAGATGGCTGAAGAAATAGAACAAATGAATGCCCAGATGGCGCAGCAAAACCGTAAATATGTCCTCATCGGTCCCGGCCGCTGGGGTACCCGCGACCGCTGGATCGGCATTCCGGTAACATGGCCTCAGATATCAAAGGCAAAGGTAATTGTTGAAACAAGTCTTGAGGACTTCCCGCTTGACGCTTCTTCAGGCTCGCATTTCTTCCACAATGTTACCAGTATGAATGTTGGCTATATATCCATACAGCATGTAAACAAAACCAACTACATCGACTGGGACATACTCAGGCAGCAGGAACTCATCAGCAGCACCACTTATTTTAAACATGTACGGTTTAAAAAACCACTACAGATTAAAATGGATGGAAAAAGGAGAATTGCCATCATCCAGTGGGATCAGGGAAAAAAATTAAAGAAATGAGTTAAAACCATACCACCAATATATTTGTAAACCAGCTCACACTCCACTGTCATCATTAAAAATTCATAATTCACAATTCATAATTATTAAAGATGCGAATAGCAAGAATCAGACAAGAATCGGTCACCGAAAATGCTTCCGGTGTTGACCTCAGCCTCCTGGATCCCCTGATTGCCAAATACAAGGGGAAAAAAGGCAACCTCATCCCCCTGCTGCAGGGAGCACAAAACCTTTTGGGCTACATCCCGCGTGAAGCCTTTGAAAAACTGGCAGCCGAAACAGGAACCAACCTCAGCGATATGTATGGGGTTGCTACATTTTACTCACAGTTCAGGCTTTTCCCGGTCGGCAAACACATCATTAAAGTTTGTCACGGCACCGCATGCCACGTACAGAATGCCAACGCTATCAGTGAAGCTCTGATTGAAGCATTGGGCGTACCTGATGGCAGCACTACCGACGACGGCCTGTTCACACTTGAATCAGTTGCATGCTTAGGCTGCTGTAGTCTTGCACCTGTGATGATGATCGGCGATCAGACCTTTGGAAAGCTTACAGGGACTGAGGCCGTTAAAATTGTGAAAAACATCAGGATTAAAGAAAACCAGTAAAATCCAAAACTTTATAACATGGAAAAAACGAAAGTTATTGTAGGCCTCGGAAGCTGTGGCATAGCAGCAGGAGCCAGCAAAACCTACCAGAAAATACTGGAATTGCAAAAAGCCGAAAACCTTCAGTTTGAACTAAAAAAAACCAGTTGCATCGGCATGTGTTACCGCGAGCCTCTGGTTGAAATTGTGGATGAAACCGGCTCATACCTCTATGGCGAAATTGATGAAAACCGCGCCATCGACCTCATCAACAGGCATATTGTTCAACAGAGCCCCATCAAGGAATATATCGTTCATTCCGATCTCATCCCTTCGGTTGACGACACCTTTACCAAAGATCAGATAAAAATTGCCCTTCGTAACTGTGGTTATATTGATCCGGAAAGCATTGAAGAATATCGTGAACGCGACGGATATAAATCCATAGGCAAAATTGCCGAAGAAAAACTCGGCCCCGAAGCTGTCATTCAGACAATGATAGAATCTGGCATCCGCGGCCGTGGCGGCGGCGGATTCCCAACCGGTCTGAAATGGAAGTTTGCATTCAATTACAAATCACCTGAAAAATATATCATCTGCAATGCTGACGAAGGCGATCCGGGTGCATTTATGGATCGTTCCGTTCTTGAAGGTGACCCGCACAGTGTGCTCGAAGGCATGATCATAGGTGCTTATGCCATAGGTGCCACTGATGGTGTGATTTATTGCAGGGCAGAGTATCCCCTGGCCATTAAACGTCTGAACATCGCCATTGCGCAGGCACGTGAAAACGGATTTCTGGGCAAAAACATCTGCGGAATTGAAGGATTCAATTTTGATATGTATATTAAAGAAGGCGCCGGTGCCTTTGTGTGTGGTGAAGAAACTGCGCTGATTGCCTCTGTGGAGGGACAACGCGGCATGCCACGCAAACGCCCGCCATTCCCGGCTGAAAGCGGTCTGTGGCGCAAGCCCACCAACATCAACAATGTAGAAACTTTTGCCAATGTTCCATGGATTATCCTTCATGGTGCTGCGGCGTACGCACAGTACGGTACCGAGAAAAGCAAAGGCACCAAGGTATTTGCACTGGCAGGTAAAGTAAAACGTTCGGGACTGGTTGAAGTGCCCATGGGCATTACCATACGCGACGTGATCTTTAAACTTGGCGGTGGCATACAAAACGACAAAAAATTCAAGGCTGTTCAGCTCGGAGGTCCTTCCGGAGGCTGTATCCCTGAATATCTTGCCGATACAATTGTGGACTATGATTCAGTAAACGCTACGGGTGCCATCATGGGATCAGGCGGAATGGTTGTGATGGACGAAACCACCTGTATGATTGACGTTGCCAAATTCTTCCTCGATTTTACACGCAAGGAATCATGCGGAAAATGCACTTTCTGCCGCATCGGTACCAAGCGTATGCTCGAAATACTCGAACGCATCTCAAAAGGTGAAGGACGCGAAGGAGATATTGACAAACTGCTCGAACTGGCCGGCGAAATCAAGAACAACTCACTCTGCGGACTCGGACAGACTGCCCCCAATCCGGTTCTCACCACCATTAAATACTTCAGGGATGAGTATGAGGCACACATCCGCGACAAAAAATGCCCTGCCAAAGTCTGTAAAAACCTGTTAACCTACACGGTTGATGAAGGCAAGTGCACAGGCTGTACCGTTTGTGCCAAAAACTGCCCCACCAAAGCCATCGACGGCGAACGCAAAAAGGTTCATTTTATCCGTCAGGATGCATGTATCCGCTGCGGCATGTGTTTCAGCAAATGTAAATTTGAAGCCATCACCCTTTCTTAATGTCAAATCCCATCAAAATTAAAGATTGTATGAACGACTACCTCAATATAATTCTGAACGGAACCATCGTGAAAGGGTTCCCCGGAGAAACCATCCTGCAACTTGCCGGGCGTCATGGCATTGAAATACCCACGCTCTGCAACGACCCGCGACTCGAACCTTATTCATCATGCTATGTGTGTGTGGTTGAAGTAAAGGGAATGCGCGGACACCAGCCTTCATGTTCTACCCGAATTGCTGAAGGTATGGAAATCACAACTGAAAACGACGAGATCCGCAAATCGCGCAAGACAGCCCTCGACCTGATTCTGGGCAATCACTATGCCGACTGCCTCGGACCGTGTAAACAAACCTGCCCCGCAGGCGTTGATGTACAGGGATACATTGCCCTCATCGATAAAGGCCTTTACAGCGAAGCCATAGGTGTTATCAAGGAAAACAATCCGCTGCCTGCCATTTGCGGCCGTGTATGCGTTCGCCCCTGTGAAGTAGCCTGCCGCCGCAATCTGCTTGATGAAGGCACCGGCGTTGGACTCGACTATCTGAAACGCTTTGCTGCCGACATTGACCTTGAAGCCGAAGACAAATTTGTTCCTGAAGTGAAGCCCGCAACCGGCAAAAAAGTTGCCGTAATTGGTGCAGGTCCCGGAGGATTATCAGCAGCATATTTTCTGCAGATTGAAGGCCATCAGTGTGATATTTATGAAGCAGCACCAAAATCAGGAGGATGGTTGCGTTATGGAATCCCTGAATACAGGCTCCCGAATGATATTCTCGACAAAGAAGTTAAAAATATCACCGATCTGGGAACAAACATTTTCTACAACCAACGTTTGGGTGACAACCTGAGTTTTGATACCCTGGCTAAAAACTATGATGCCACTGTGCTGGCCATTGGTTCACAGAAAGGAACCCGTGTAGGTTGTGAAGGTGATGACGCGGTAAATGTTTTCTCAGGGATAGACTTCCTGAAAACCATGGAGCTTACGGGTCAGAAGATGGATTTCACAGGAAAAACCATTGCTGTTGTAGGTGGTGGAAATACTGCCATGGACTGTTGTCGTACTTCAATCCGCTGTGGTGCAAAAAAAGT